>CAYZJX010000147.1:0-3112 GCA_964479035.1 uncultured Desulfurococcaceae archaeon | reverse complement strand
AACCCTAAACGCATTATCCTTAAGGTTGAGAGTGCAAAAGAACTAAATGCGCTGGTCCTTAAGTCCTCAACAGCACTTATAAGAATACCTGAACTAGGTGTAGAAATAACGCCTGGACCTGCTGCTCCTGGCTACATAACGACAGTTGAAGGAATTCTCCATAGAATCTTGGACCATATTCCAGTAGAGTGCTTTGACGAGAAAAATGAGTGTTATAATAAAGTTAGGGAATTAAAAGAGGCTATTGAAGGTAATAGAAAATTTACGTTAATTATTGAGGATCCATATGGAAGAAGTGGAGTTAAGGGTAAGGATGTGGAGGTAATTGAGGAGGAAATTAAGTAACTTCACTAAGGTATCGCTATTCAACCTTTATTTCAATCTCCTTCTTTTCCTTACTCTTCTTCTCTAATACTATTTCTAATACACCATTCCTATAGCTGGCTCTTGCTTTCCGTATATCTACTTCATCAGGAAGCTCTATTTCTTTATAATATTTCTTGTGATTACTTGCCTTAATTATTAATTTCCTGTCAACCGCCCTCAAGTTAATCTTATCTTTTTCAACACCAGGCATTTCAGCCACTACCCTAATTTTATCGCCTTCATCAAGTACATCAACTAGTGGCTCGATCTCCTCACTTATTTTAGGTCTTACACCAGCCCTCCTAATATTACCGAATTCTTCTACCTTAGGCCTTCCGTCAGGTCCAATAGTTATTCTGAACCCATAAATGAAAGGTCCTCTAACCTCCCTGAAGCCTTCTTCAAATCCTTTAATCTCTCTTACTCTTTCAACTTCGCTAAAGAGCTCGCGAAATTCCTCCTCTATTTCTTTAAAGAGGTCATCAAATATATCAAAAATAGACTTCCTTCTTCTCCTACTCATTTTTCCTCACCACTTAACTTATTCCTTAAGCTACTTATTAAGTTGAGGCATAAAGTCGTAAACTTATTAAAGTCATGTACTACTCCACACAGCCGATTACATAATTCTTAGCATTTAAATTAACTAAGTCAGCTATATCAGGGTCTATGTTGACAAGCTCCATTAAGTCCTCAATACGTATATCTTCATAGCTCTTTAATCGTAAAGGTAGTTTGGAGGCAAAATCTTTGAGACGCTCATCCACCTTACCTATATCTAATATAACGCGTCCCTTAACCCTTAAGTTAGCACCTAAAGGTGTCATAAGATACGAAAACCATATCATTAATTTATTCCCTGAATTATTTGACGTAAGTCTTAAAATAAATTAAATACGACATGACCCTAATAGGTGAGTTTGTGGGCATTGATGTCCTCATAATTGTAAATAATAGTGAATTAAGTGAGGAAACATTAAGAACCGCCTGGCTAGCAGCCCAAACAATTTTCAAAAACTATGGTATTGAAGTTTATGTTATACCGTACTATAACCCGAGGTCGCTTAGAACTGTGGTTGTTGTAAATAATGTAGAGTACGTAATAAGTAGAAAGCTCTCTATTCACGAATTTATTGATTTGATTTTGTCATCTTCAATGATTAAGGAAGAGTCACAGAAAGAGTCAGTAGCTATAGGAATGTCCTTTAATGATAGGGACCCATTAAGTGATGCCGTAGTGATAGCTTAGATGTCTCAGAGTCAATAAGCCTAACTATAGTAGTAGTCCACTTCTAATACTAACTAAAATATCCTGAACGGATTTTTCACTCCACGATCCAAGTCTGCCATCCAAGTAAATCCCATGCTTTCTCAGCTCGGTGCTTACATACTTTATATTGTAATAATCAATCGTACCTAACAGGCCGTACCTCTCAAAGTAACATCTCTCAGCAACTACAGTACTATATGACTCAATAATCTTTAATTTCTTCAATTCGGCTACTACTTTTTGAAATAATTCGGCACGTAATCTACTAATAGCCACAGGAGCAAAACCATAAATTATTTTGTATTCTTTACCTCGGCTTGACAAGTAATAGACAGGTAATTCAACTACTGCTGATAGGAGAAAGCCTTTCTTCCCCACATATGTTAGTTTTAAATTATCTAATGTTTCCTTGGCAATCAGCGTTACAGCATAAAGTGGTACATACTTAAAAACTTTAGCGTACTCACTAAGATTACTACCTGCAAGCTTACTCAATATGTAAGGCAGCGGAAGAGTATTAAGTACCTTCCTATAAGTGATTCTAGCACCCTTAATTATTAGTGCTTCATCCTCAGGAAGTATTCTCTGCAGCTCCCCATAAATCCTGAGGGCACTTACTTTATTCCTTAACTCTCTATAGATGCTACACCAGCCTCCTTTTGCGTAGTATTTGTCATTTGAATACTCTAGTAGCCAGTCATGCTGAATATTTACTTCATCACCCAGCGACATTTTGCTTCTATAACCTTCCTCAGTACCTATGAAGTTTACATTAGCCTCGACACCTACCAGCTCACCACCTAGGTCCTCTAAGAGCTTAGTCTCCTTACATAGTATTGGTACTCTATCTAAACACTTTAGTTCATCAAATAACGTAAGTTCCCAACCATGAAGTAAGCTACCGCCCTTCCATAAATCGATGATTAAGCTACCCTCATAGTGCTTACTATGTGTGACATATAGTAAAGTCGTAAATGACTCACCGAGAAATACAAGCTTCTCCACTAACCCTCCTCCTTCTCATACTCCTCTGTCTTTAAGCTTATTAATTTACGTCTTATGACCTGCGTATGAGCGTGTGTTCTTAAATGATTTATTAAATCTCCAACATTAAAGAAAGTAACTATATCATCAGCTAGGATGTTTGTTTCACGTCCTTCAGGACATATCCTATCTATATCTGAGCATAGAGGACATACGTATAACTTACTAACTAAGTCCTGGCAAGTAACTATTGTTATGCCCCCATAATTTACCTTAACTCTAACCCACCTGGGCTCCCAAAATAGCGACATTTACTTTAAGCACCGCCTGAATCCCTAATTCCAAGCACTTTAAGGGTACTTTCAGATAAGTAGCCGTCTCTCGCAAGCTTAATCATAACTGCCTGACGAATAAAGTCACTCTTGCTTTTAAAATATCCCTTCCTGACAAGAAATTCTATTTTATTTACAATGAGCATGTCCAGCTTAACCG
>CAYZJX010000146.1:0-3116 GCA_964479035.1 uncultured Desulfurococcaceae archaeon | reverse complement strand
ACCTTCTTTATTGCCTTACTGATAGTTAGTCTCTCTTCGACATCAATAAATGCTGAAGGTTCATCAAATAAATAGAGATCTGCTTCTTTAGCTAGTGCTACCATAATAGCAAACTTTTGGAGTTCGCCGCCACTTAACTCACTAATTCTCCTTTCCCTTAACTTGTGGATTCCTAGTTTCCTTACTACATCTACTTGAAACCATTCTGAAGAGGCCAGTCCTTCTTTACTTAATTCCTTAATAGCCTCCTCAACGTATTCCCATGGATAGTCTTCAGCTCTAACATACTGCGACTTATAGCTTATTCTGAGACCCTCGGTGACCATGTATCCTTCGTCAGGCTTCAGTTCCCCCGCTAGTAGTCTTATGAATGTGGTCTTCCCGATAGCGTTAGGGCCTAAAATACCTATAATTTCGCCTCTATACGTTATGCCCTCCTCAACTTCGAGCTCGAATTTACCTAGTTTTTTCCTCATCTTAGGCCAATTAAGGTAGGGTAAGTTAGCATCAACTCCTCTCTCAGGCGCTTCTGCATGCACATGAAATAGTATTGGGTCCTTCCTAATTCTCATGTTCTCAGCAGGCAGAAAACCAAGTAGGAAATGATTTATTCCTGAGCCGACAGCATATATTTTAGAAAATATTCCGTAGACGCCAGGCTCGCCATAAACTATTGAGACATAGTCCGAAATGTAGTCAAGTACTGCCAGGTCGTGCTCTGCTACAATTACGTACGCGTTCTTCGGTAATAGCTCTCTTACCGCTTTAACCATAGCTAGCCTCTCCCTTACGTCTAAGTAACTTGAGGGCTCATCAAAAAAGTATATATTGGCGCTTCTAAGTATCGCTGCAGCTATGGCAAATCTCTGAAGTTCACCACCGCTCAGTAATCCTACCTTATTGCTCCATGCTGAGTCAAGCCCTAGACTTTTACGAACTTCCTTAAGTAGGCCCCGCTCATCTACTCTATTTAGAACCTCACCTACTCGTCCCTTAACGTACTTTCTTATTAAATCCACATGCTGTATTTTATGTACTATACGCAATTCATTATCAGCTATTCTCCTAAAGTAATCATAAAGTTCAGTTCCCCTAAAGTACTGAAGAACGTCATCCCAGCTAACTTTACTGTTAAACTTACCTAAATTTGGAATTAACTCACCAGCAAGAATTCTAATTGATGTAGTTTTACCGGTTCCATTCTTTCCCAAAATACCAACTACCTTTCCACTTTGCGGTGTTGGGAGTCCGTAAAGCTTAAATGCATTCGGTCCATACCTATGAATAACCTTTTTCTCTAGCTCGTCAGGTAAGTTAACTATGGTTATTGCCTCAAACGGGCACTTTCTTATGCATATTCCACAACCAACACAAGAGTTCTCGTAAATTAATGGCTTGCCCCCTAACTCATCGCGCAGTTCTATTGCCTTACCTCCACTCTTATTTATTGGGCAAAATCTAATGCACTCTATCCTACATCTGTGCGGCTTACACACATCATAGTCTATTACCGCAACCCGCACCATCTCAAAACACCCTAAACTACTCTAGTACTACTCTAGCCTAGAACATTCTTTATCATAACCGCTTTTAAGTACGTATACACCACTTACTCGGAAATGATGAGTGGTGACGGCATTGATTGATGATATCAGACATCCGGCTCTGATCCCTCCAAAATGTAATAGCTCTGTACGTATTCGATCAGATCTTAATTTATGGAAAACAGGTGACCCATCTTCCGTTGTAAAAGACTTAATCCCTAACATACATAAATTATTTAAGGTACTGAAAATTAGACATCTTTACTATTCTCAATTTTAGGTAGGTTAGTTTATATAACATATACAAAGCATTATTTTTACGCAATCATTTAAGTCTCTTAAATCACCACTCTTCCTCTTCCCATTCTTCCTCTTCTTCCCACCACTCCTCTTCCTCTTCCTCCTCCCACCACTCCTCCTCAAACATGCTGCATCACTCATGTTTCTATTTTAGGTAGGTATTTAAGCATTACTTAATTTAGGACTATGTTTGAAGAATAAGTGAAGAAATCTTACATAAAACAGATTTGACAATGTCGCCGTTCTCACGTAACCCAAAAAGTGACTTTACAATGTTAATATCTATACTGACTTCGAGAGGATCCATGCGGTCAGTGCACTCTAACTTACTACAGTAATCCTGCAATCTCGCCTTACGTACGACCTCCTCAGCATTAGCGGCCGCATCCCTGCAAGCTAGTATAATTAGGTATGGAGCCCTACCTAATCTTCTTATTTTCTCAATCACCTTACCTATTTGTCTCTCGCCGAGAAGGTAGAGCAATAACTCGATGTGTTTTTTCTTACTTATATTTCGTTTTTTATCAAATGCCTTAAAAGCTAAGTAGGCAGCTAACTTAATATGCTTCATAGACACAACAAAGTTCTTTGGAATAATTTGTAAGACACAATTAGGTGTCTGGTATTTTTCTAAATTACCTATTAGGTACTCGATAAATTCTTCGCTATCACACATATATACATGCAGTGTTAACTTATTGAAGATATTGAGTACTTCATCTTCTATTATTCTTAGGCCAGCAGCTGCTGCATCACCTGAAGTTTCAATCACAACCCCCACCGCAATCTCTAGTAGGTTTATAACTTAATATTTGAGGTAGCTATACACAAAGAACTCTTACTTAATTTTTACGCTCTATAAACTGAATTTATACCACTCGACTATTCTGGGGAAGCTACCTGTCTTGTTTCTCTTAATTTTATTTTTACTAGGTGAGTTAAGTAACCTGCTATTTGATTACGTAACTTCTTGGATCTAACGTAAACACATTTTTTAACTAATTCCTTATTTACCTCGAAATCTGCTGATACTTCATTAGGATAGAGCTCTAGCAATCTTCTAGCAATTCTTTTAACTACTGATGTCCTTACCTTTCCCATCTTACTTCTTCACCTATTACAAATGTTAAGGTGTTAGGTGTTTTAAGTATATATGAAAATTTTCAGGTATGACTCTTAAAGACTAAGTAATTAGTCCTGACATAGGGCTAGCTGTCGTGCTTGAAGTAAAAGCTTATATAGAGGTCCTTCAAAATAGACTCAAGGGAGTGG
>CAYZJX010000145.1:0-3133 GCA_964479035.1 uncultured Desulfurococcaceae archaeon | reverse complement strand
GTGAGCTCGGTATTCAGTACATTGAGGTTGAGGCAGGTACTAAAGTTGAGGATGTGCTGAAAGTACATTCGACTTAGAATTACTGGACTCCACTACATGCATCACGTACCCCCTATCTCCAACTTACTTAATTAATTTCCCTCAGCAGTATAGAGTACTGTATTCAGCTCCTGAGCAGGCGCTATGTAAGCTGCATTACACATGATTGCTTCTCCCCACAATTACCCTACAGTATGCTTTCCTTAGAATGTATCTTGATGTGAAGTATGCTTCCTGCTCACATTAAACATTAAATATGATATATGTGACATAGCTTATTAAGGTGTGACAATATATCCTGAATGGTGCACCTACATCGAGTGCAGTAGCGGACTAAATATTACTGATGAGAGGTGGTTGCGTGGTTAAGGTTGTAATGATAGGGTACCAGTACCGACCTGCACTACTGAGAGCTGTTGAGAAGGTAAATCAAATTACGGGTAATGTCCTTGAATTCTCATTCTTTAATACTTACGATGTAGATAGCGGCAAGATCCCTTCAGGAGAGTTTGTTAGGATTCTGAAAGAAGCTGATGTAGTGTTAATAGACGTACGTGGCGGTGACAACATCAGTAAGTTGTTAGTTAATGCACTGAAGGACGCTGAGGATAAGACCATAATCACTCTTGTAGGGGGGTCCCCTGAGCTCATAAATCTAACTAGGTTAGGGAGCTTCTCACTCGCTAAGTTCACATCACTATCGAGGAAGCCAATACTTCAGCGAATTCTTAAGAAGAAGGCCTTAGATTACGGCAGCATCATTAAGATGCGTGAGAAGCTCGAAAAACTAGGTTCGGTACTTCCGTTCGGTACCTTCAAGCACGCTAGGAATTATGCATTCATTCTTAAGTGCTATGAGAACCCGTCAGAAGAAAATTACGTTGCTATGCTCTTACTCCTAATTAAGGAGTATGGGGGAGTAAAGCTAAGTGTAGAAGTCCCTGAACCTAAGGTAATGCCTAGCATGGGGGTCCTGGACTTCCACACAGGCAGGATCTTTAACTCCATAGATGAGTACTTAGAAACATATAAGTACGGTAGCAGACCCCTGGTTGGTGTACTGTTCTACGGCGGCTACCACTACGACCAGTCACTCCCTGCAGCAAGGCACCTCGCACAAAAACTTGAGGATGTGGGAGTAGGTGTTATCCCTGTCTTTTGCTCTGACCTGAGGTACTACCTCGCCATAGAGAAATTCTTCCTTAAGGACGGTAAATCAGTTATTGAAGCTATGATCGACCTGCTATGGTTTAGGTTCGCTGGAGGCCCGCTTGGCGGAGACCACAGAATCACACTTAAAACCTTAAGGAAATTAAACGTACCTGTTCTCCACGGAGTACACCTATCATCAATAACAGTAGCAGAGTGGGAGAAATCCAAAGCTGGAATACCCCCGATCGAAATTGTGACCACAGTCATCCTGCCTGAGCTTGACGGGAGAATAGAACCCCATGTTACTCACGGGCCGAGGCGCTATAAGAAGGGGAGTGCAGAGTTAGAAGAGTATGTTGCGATTGAAGATAGGGTTAGTAAACTTGCTAGGAGGGTAGCTAAGTGGGTAAATCTAAGGCGTAAGTCAAGTAAGGAAAAGAGAGTCGCTATAATAATATACAACTACCCTCCAGGAGAGGAGAACCTAGGTAAGGTAGCATACTTGAATGTCTTCGCCAGCATATCCAGACTCCTCTCTAAAATGAAGGAGGAGGGATACGTAATAGATAGAATACCTAGTGGGCAGGAACTTAAGGAGCTACTTCTAAGGAGTGGAGCAATTAATTCTGGAGAGTGGATTCACACACCTGACATACTGAGGAGAATGCTTAGGGTTGACTTACGTGAATACATTGAGTGGTTTAAGGAGCTTCCTGAGGATTTACGGAGGAGAGTTATTGGGGAGTGGGGTGAGCCACCCGGTAATATAATGACGTACGGTAACTCCATACTGATCCCGGGAGTTGTCTTAGGTAATGTATTTATTGGGGTTCAGCCTTCAAGGGGTGTTCATGAAGACCCCTCTAAAATATACCATAAGCGTGACCTACCACCACACCATCAGTACATAGCGTTCTATAAGTGGGTAGAGAAGAAGTTTAAGGCGGATGCAGTAATTCACTTCGGTACCCATGGGACATTAGAGTTCCTGCCTGGTAAGGATGCTGGCCTATCCAGTAGGTGCTTCCCGGACGTACTGATAGGGGATGTCCCTAACATCTACGTTTATCACGTTGTGAATGCTTCGGAAGCTGCAATCGCTAAGCGCAGGAGCTACGCAGTCATCGTAGGTCACAGAAGCCCGCCACTAACAGTCAGTGGGTCGCATGACTTCATACTAGAGCTGGAGCGGCTGATAGATCAGTACTATGATACGCTCCAGTACAGTAAGGAGAGGGCGTCCGAGCTGCTAAAGAAGATAGTGTCCATGGCAAGAAAATACGGACTGGGTGAGGACATAGATGAAATTCATGATAGAATCTACGAGTACAGGAGGTCTCTCATACCTAAGGGACTTCACGTTCTCGGGTCAGCACCATCGAATGAGGAATTAACAGATTACCTCACCTTTATTTCAAGATATGATAGAGGTAGCATTAAGAGCCTTCACAGAATTATTGCAGAGTCCCTTAACTTAAATTACGATGAGTTACTTGAGCACCCATCGAAAACCACACATAGTGGGAGGAGGTACTCTAAGTTACTAGAGGAAATAGAACTAATAGCTAGGAAGATTATTGACCTACACGTAGTAAAAGGCAAGAACCTACGAGAAGCCCTAAGGAATACTTCAATTCCACCTAATGTCATTAACCTAAATGACTTAGCAGCTACACTTAACTACCTTAAACAAATTAAGGAAAATATACTAGCATCAAACGAGTTAGATAGTGTCTTGCACGCACTTAATGGAGGGTACGTAGACCCTGGACCAGGAGGTGACCCAGTAAGGTCCCCGGAAGTATTTCCTACAGGGCGTAACATATACCAATTAGATCCAACTAATATACCGACTGAGGTAGCTATGGAGAGAGGTAGTAGGATTGCTGAGGAGTACATTAAGAAGTACTATAAATTGCATGGACGCTACCCCAGGGTCGTT
>CAYZJX010000144.1:0-3134 GCA_964479035.1 uncultured Desulfurococcaceae archaeon | reverse complement strand
TTTGCTGCCTTCGAGCTAGCTGATAGCTATAGGTATGAGCAGAAAGGAGAGACACTGCTATGTTTTAGATTAAGAAAGTTCCTTATGCCAGATTTGCACGTATTCACTAGAAACTTAGAAGAAGCCAAGTCCATGGCGTTTAAAATTCAAGAAAAAATCTTTGAGGAAATTAGGAAATTAGGAAGAAGTTACGTGTCGATATACAACATAACTAAAGACTTCTTTGATAGTAATATTGATTATATTATTGAGTTAGTTAGAAGAGAAGGGAAGCCAGTACTAGCCGTAATTTATCCTCCAGGCATATACTACTGGGTGCTGAATATCGAGTACAACATAATAGACGAATTAAGGCGGCCTAGGGAAATAGCTACACTACAAATAGATGTAGGTAATGCTGAAAGATTCGGTATCAAGTACATTGATGAGGAAGGTGAAGAGAGGCATCCTATAATAATACATACTGCAATATTAGGCTCTGTTGAGAGATACATTTATGCTGTACTAGATAAGGCAGTGCAAGATGAAAAAGCTGGGAAGGTACCAAGTCTACCTACATGGCTTGCCCCTATACAAGCTAGAGTTATTCCCGTTAGTTCTCAGTTTATTGAGTATGCTGAGGAAGTACTGAATAAATTACTTGAAGCTGGAGTAAGGGCTGACCTTGACGACAGGGACCTTGCCTTGGGTAAGAAAATTAGGGATGCTGGAATAGAGTGGATACCGTATATCATTGTAGTTGGTAAAAGAGAAAAAGATACCAATACTATTAATGTTAGGATTAGAACTTCAGGTGTTCAAAAATCGATGAATGTAGAGGAACTTATAAATGCAATAAAACAGGACTTACATAATTACCCGCAAGTAGATTCAGCATTACCAACTCACTTAAGCAGAAGGCCGACACTCCATTATCTAAGAGAATTGGCAGAGCGAAAGAAAATATGATTGTGACAGCTCTAATAATTTTAGAGGTAGTTTATTAGCCTAAATCACAACGTAGTAACTAGATGATGAACGTTGCCGGCACGGATGAATGACGACATGAACCTCCTCTGACCATCGTTATTTGTTATCTTCTTCTATCCTGCCTATTATTTCATGATATGTGTTTTTCCTGCATACTTTACAGTAATGATATATTCTCTTAAAATCTGAAATATTGTAGCTTACCTTGAGCACCCACTCTGTCTTACATAGAGTACAGCGCAGCTTCCAAGCTGTCATATTTACCTCCTCGCTCACATAACAATTATACACATTAACGTAAAAAGTTAAATCCTCTCTTATAATCTATTATCTGACTGAAGCACCGGAATGAAATATGGTGGGCCCGTAGCTCAGCCAGGCAGAGCGGCGGATCCCTAAGCCGAGGCTCCAGTCCTGCTACGGGTCTAAAGACCTCTTATGGGGATGATAGAGGGAAGAGACCCGTAGGTCGGGGGTTCAAATCCCCCCGGGCCCACCACATCATGAGATACAGGGCTCCTAACTTAACCTTTATTTATGAATTGCTTGCAATAATCCTCATCCTGACTTGTGCTGTAGTTATGCCTGCGTCTTCAGAGTAATTTACATGATAAACCAATCTGCTTGTACTAGTTAAAACATTAACCAGCAGTATTGTGTATTCAGAGCTTTGGCCCCTCATCATGAAGTAATCAGAGAATAGCACTCATCACGTTTTTAGTCACTATCAGACTCGCACTAAAGCTAATAAGTATCTATGCTGAAACCGTTAGGATAATTATAGACACTATAGTATACTCCGAGACGCTTTATTAGAGAGGAGTGTAAACATGGTTAAGGCTTAAACTCCTTTAGCCATAAGTCACTTATTTTCCTTCTTCTTATTTCACGCATTACTCTATCCAAGTATTTATATACTGTGGAATGTTGTCTACCTCGTATAAGCATTTCTATGGCTTCTCTAGCTACTTGAGCTGACTCGTAATCTCCTATGATGGCAACTATATCATCATAGATATTTACGTAAGTTCCAGTCATAGACTCTAAATTCTTCCTGGCTTTCCCTCCTTCACCTATGATCCTACCCTTAATTCTTGTTAGGTGATTAGGCGAGTCTCCAATCACTTCCTTTAAGTCTATAATTATAAGTACTTGGTCTTCTTCAAGTACCCTCCAAGCTCTATCGGGTGAAAAACCAGCAGCTATAGCTCTAATGAAGTCTTTTGTTTTAAGTAGGTTATATACGGGTGTTGTAGGTGAGAGGGGCTCAATTATTACTGATCCATTGCTGCTATCAACAACAATTCTTACTTCCATTCTATTCTCAAGCTCTTTTAAAACACTGCCTTTCTCGCCTATTAAAACACCAACCCTGTCTAAAGGTATTCTAACATAGAGTCTAGTCATTCCTGGAGTCACTGCTGGCTGCTTAAAATCATCCTTCATTTCAGACACTCTCACCACTACATCGGGTTGAGAGATAATTAAGTTATAACTTTTAGAATGCTATAAATTACCTACTCACCAATTATGTAACTATAAAGGCTTTCCAGCGAAGGCACTTCCAAACCTACATCATCAGCAAAGAATCTTCTAATGTTCCTCAAGTCCCTAAATAAAAATTCATGTGCATTAGGATGTGACACCTTAACCGCTTGACTTACATCAATTATGTAATGCCGCCCTCTCCATATCATTACATTGTACTCACTCAGGTCCCCGTGTACTAGGCCCGCTACTTGATATATTTTTCTCACATCTTCAATTAAATTCTTGAATATTTCATAATATTCATCAGTACTCAAGTCCACTTCCTTAAGTAGTGGTGCTTTCTTTCCTTTCTCCCCAATAAATTCCATGACAAGAACATTCTCAAATTGCGTTATAGGTTTTGGCACCGAAACCCCGGCCTCATACATGAGGAGATAATTCCTGAATTCCTTGCGTGCCCACAAACACATTAACTTTCTCGTAGATTTAGGAATTTTACTATCAAATCTGGGGTCACCACGTAAGTATTTAATAAGCCCTTTTCTAAACTCTGATGTTGATGTTAAGTATATCTTAACAGCTATGTCATTACCCTTGAAGTCAGTACCCCAATATACTCTAGCTTCCTTACCAGCACTTACAACACCCTTAAGCTCGAAAATATACTTCCTTCT
>CAYZJX010000143.1:0-3135 GCA_964479035.1 uncultured Desulfurococcaceae archaeon | reverse complement strand
ACTCTTCACTTAAACCATCAGCACCAAATACCACTCCTGCAGGATTCCCCTCCAAAGGCTTATCTGTAAATGCATCAACCTTACTTACCTGGATTATGACCATTTACTCCCCATGCAAATAAAACATCAAAGTAAGTACTTAAATGTACTTCAAGGCAGCATCCTATTAGTACTTCATGCAACAATTGCGTTATAGCGATATCACTAATTCCTCCTTATCCCATTATAGCTGTTAATGCTGTACTTCTTCTGACTCTGAAGATTTAAGGCATTGTAATTTATCTCATGAAATCTGAGTTAACTATGCCTTTATTATTCTGAAGAATATTATGTAGCCAGTGTGTCCTATCGTTAAGGTGTACGGCCTTAACGCTTCTGGTTTGGGCTGGTACTCTCTTAGAATGGACTCGTATATATGTACGTCAGCACTGATTCTGTGCTCCTCTAGAGCTTTCACTACCTTAATAACTTGATTTACTGTGGGAACAAAGATAAGCACTGGTGATGAGGGCTTAAGGGCTTTAGATAGGCTGCCTAACGCATTCCAAGGGTCAGGTACGTCAAGAAATGCAGCATCCAACTCAGTTTCCGTAACATCCTTTCTAATATCACCTATCTTTATAGTTACTCTATCTGAGAGACCAAGTAATCTAAGGTTTTGTTTAGCTACATTGACAAATTCTTTTCTAATTTCGTAGCAGTAAACATGTCCTTCAGGACCTACAGAGTATGCTAGTGCTGCTGTTAGAAAACCTGTGCCTACTCCACCCTCTAGCACCTTAGAGCCTGAGCCTATACCTGACAGCATAATCATTAACGCTATATCCTTAGGATATATTACTTGGGTTATTCTCTTAGGAAGGTTCATGAGTAAATCATAGAACGTCGGTTTAAGGATATACGCCTTAGCACCAGTACTTAGAGTTACTGACTCCCCCCAATTCTTCCTGATTATATCGTCGTGCTTAACAACGCCTTTATCGGAGTTGACTACAGCACCTTTCCTAATTTTAACTAAACGCCTCCGCTTATTATCTATGTAAAGTAATATGTAATCACCTTCTTTTACGGCTCGGCTCTGGAGTCTTTCTTCATCACTCAGCAATACCAGCCCTCCTCATAGCCAAATTCTCTACTTATCTTAAGAGTTAAAAAACTAAGAAGAAGATTGCCTGCAATACCAGTCTCAAGCAGTGAGAAAATGAAAATATTATCAAGATTAAACAAGTCTCACTCTTCTGACTAATGCTATACCACCCTTATTACGCCTGAACTCCTCAGTTTTATCTGAGAACCACAATTCTCTCTTAAGTAAATCCCTAATAGCTGTTCTAATCACTTCTGATCTGCTGGAATATCTGCCCAGCTTGACAAGTTCATCGATTCCCTCAAGATATATCTCAGGAATTTTTACTGTCACTAACCTCATACACTGAACCCGCATCTCTACTTAGTGAGTATATAGTTTAAAAAAGCGCTGACAAGTTAGTGGATGAAGTGCTAAAAACATTAATACTCTCTTAATAACACCTAACTCTGGTGCTAGTTTATGGGTGGTGGAAAGCCGAAGAAGCCTCTATCAGCAATAGATAAGTCAAGTAGGAGGAGATCTGCAGAATTAATTAAAAAGGGAAAAGAGGAAAAACGAGTAAGCAGCTACTATGCAATAACCGATGATCTGGTGAAAAAAGCAGCAAGAGTAGTATCTAATGCAGATGTAGTCACTCCATCAGTTCTTGCCTCGACACTGGGTATAAAAGTATCAATTGCTAAGTCGCTCATTAGAGCGTTATTAAAGACTGGTGCACTTAAATTAATCGATAAATCCAGAGACCTGATAATAACTGTACCTGAGTCAAAGCGGTAGCAAAAACGTATTAATATTAGCTAAGGCCTTAATGTATAATATTCCTCCTTAATTTTTGAAGCAGCCTTCTCTGGCAGCGATTCTAACTCAATAATTTTAGCTGTCCATGGAGGTTCTTTAACGATTGGGCCGACAACTACGTATCTTTCAGGATTCTCCTCCGACTTACTCCTTAATACACGTACCTTCACATATGTTTCACTATTTATTTTAATATAAACATACTTGCCCTTCTTAAGGCCCACCTTAATCACCTAGGTAACATAAAATAAAATTACTAAAAAAGCCTTTACCTTAGTTGGAGGCTTCACAAATTGACAAACACATCACTCAGCTACAAGAAGAATAAGTGGTCCATTATTACTCAAGAAATTAGAAGTTGTACCCGATGCATACTCCATAAGTACAGAAGAAACGCAGTACCTGGTGAAGGGTCATTGGAAGCTAAAGTATTCTTTCTAGGTGAAGCTCCTGGACGGAAGGAAGATGAAGAAGGCCGGCCCTTCGTAGGTGCTGCTGGTAAGCTTCTTGATACTCTTTTAAGGAATATTGGCCTATCTAGAAACCAAGTCTTTATAACAAATGTAGTTAAGTGTAGGCCTCCTAATAATAGAGATCCTAGAGATGATGAAGTCAATGCTTGCTCAATGTATACAAATGAAATACTGTCTCTAGTGAATCCGGACATAATAGTTACGCTAGGAAATCATGCTGGTAAGTATGTCTTCGCAATACTCAGTAATAGGTCTTGGCTAGGTGTAAGCAGGCACCGAGGCAGAATCTATGAGTTGACGGTGGGCGTACTTAATAAGAGAGTGAAGGTGATACCTACGTATCACCCAGCAGCGGCGCTTTATAATCCTGTTCTTAGGCAGGAGTTAGAAAATGACTTTATACTTATTCGAAAAGTCTTAGATAGTATATCTGGAAAACATGAAGGTAAGACACTTCTCGACTTTCTAGGTAGAGGTGGTAAATAGTGGGAAAAAACGAAGAGGAGACTAAGATTAGTAAGAGTGACTTAATAAAGTACATAGAAGAAAAAATCAAGAAATTGGAAAATGAGTTAAGAATTCTTAATACAATATTGTCAATACTTAAGGGCGAATCAGTTAAGGCAGCACTAACTGTGAAGCCGGAGAACGTTCGGGTAATAACCCTTAATGATGAAGTTATAGCTAATGTCATGGAAGTAAATGGAAGTATTAGAGTGATTTTAAGGGAGTCTATTTCAAAAGATCATCCGCTCCTAGAGTCTTTCTTGGTGA
>CAYZJX010000142.1:0-3193 GCA_964479035.1 uncultured Desulfurococcaceae archaeon | reverse complement strand
TCACGCTATGTTAGGGCTCCTAGGGTAGCTGGGTGTGAGGCTTACGTGGAGTGTGAGTTATCCTACATTACTTACGGGAGGGGTTACCTGAAGCTGTACCTAAGGCCCATTCACATAGAATATAAGAAGATTGTACCTAAGGCATTCTGCAGGGCCTACCCAGCCATTATTGAGGCTCTCATATGCTATACTAAAATACCTTACTTAAAGAGTGCAGGTAAGTTGAGAGAAGCTGAGGCACTCCTCAATAAGATACGTTCCTGTGTCGAAGTTGTTAAACACAGTACTAGGAGTAGGAAGCTGAGGTTTATTTCGAGGAAAGTCCTCGATGAGGCTGAGAAATTAATTTAGAGGTAATTACGACTGTCCAGCAGCTTCTTTCTCTTTCCTGTATTTTTTCATTATCTCATCAAGCATGTTAAGCAGCTCCCTGAGCTTGTCAGTTACATTATTCTCCTCAGCTAATTTACTGAGTACTTCCATATTCAGTATAGGCTTCGTAGTTGCTAGGAGCCAGACAGCTTTATCCCTGTCCTCGGTAGCGTCCCAGAACTTCCACCCAGCTAAATACGTGGTAATGAGTGCTTCAGGAGGATCTAAGTAGACGTAGAGTTCATCTACTTGAAGTTTTACTGGTGCTAGCTTCCTATTATACACCTTAGACACTATATCTATTGACTTGAGCTCCAGCTCCTCATACTTAAGGAGGTACCCTCTCCCAATTCTCTCACCAATGCGCTTGAGCATCATTTCAAGAACTTCGCATGCCTTACCCTCAACTATTATATCTACGTCCATAGTTCTATATACTCTCCCACTGTAGACCTCAACAGCAAAACCCCCAGTAATTATTATGCGGCCAAGCTCCCTGCGTTCGAATTCTGTATTGAGCCAGGCCATTAACTTAATGTACCTCCTAGTCTCATTGTACTCCCTCCTCAGCAGGGGGAGTACGTCATTCTTGAACCTGCTGAGGAGCTCCTCAGCTACCTCAATCTTAGGATCCGTAACTCCCCCAATTCAACCACCTCAAACATTAGATTAAAGGCCTCAATACCCAATAAAGCTAAACGTAAAACATCATTTGCTGTGCGCCTGCTCTTCCTGCCGCGCTCATTAGTTCTTAAGGTAAGTGACAGCTTTAATACCTCACGCCTACCCGCAGTCATCGCCTCTAAGTCACTTACCTTAAGTAGCCTAGCCATAATCACACCCCTAATGAGAACTTGTTAGTGCAGTACCCAATTACTAACTAAGTATTGTAACTATTAGTGTCTTACGCTGAAGACACAGTAGAAGTAAATCTAAGATATATGAGGTGCTCTTGTTTAACTAAGGATTTTACATTTTAATTAAATTAAAATATGGATGAGAATATGGGTTAAGTAGGCTTTTCTTTAGGTTCCACAATAACTGCTGTCCCATACGCTAGTACTTCAGAAGCACCTGACATTACTGATGATGAGGAAAACCTGACACCTATTACTGCGTTAGCACCTAGTTTTTTAGCTTTTTCAGCCATTCTCTTGATGGCTAAGTCCCTGGACTCCGCTAGCAGTTCAGTGTACTCCTTAATTTCACCGCCAGCTAAGTTCCTTAAACCAGCCATAAAGTCTCTTCCAAAGCTTCTTGCCCTAACAACACTTCCGCTAACTACTCCTAGAACCTTCTTTATTCTATATCCCGGTACCTGCTCTATAGTTACTATTAGTATATCCTCGGACAACTACCCCACCCGAATATTTTTTACTTTAGTGTTATTCTGTCTTTCTCTCAATACCTTACGTGACTTAATTATAGTTGGTACAGCAATTACGGCCACAATTAAGGCGAGCACCCCCTCAATTACCCATGGATTTCTAGTAGTTAGCATTACAGCCAGGCCCGCCATATTCACTCCCGAGTGGAGTCCCACAGCAATTAACATGTATGGCCACCTCGCTGTAGCAAGCGATACGGCAATAATGCAGCTCGCAGCTACATGAAATGTTATTGCAATATTCCTCTCTACAGCTCCCGGCATTAGCTCAAGCCATCCGTAACCCGTGACCGCCACAGCTAAGGGGACATTAATACAAAATATAAGTAGTGCCTCAGTAAGACCCCACCCGAGCCCAAATGCAGAGGCTCTCTTAAGGCTGTAGCTAGGTTTCATCCTCACTCTCATTAGTAAGTACCTAAGACCCTCCTCAAATATGCCAGCTAGAATTGATGCTATTATAGCTCGAGCCAGCGGACCTAACGTAGTAAGCGCTATAAGTACGGGGAGCCTCAGTAAGTACGCTGCTAGCCAGCCGCCCCCACCTACAAGGGCGTCAAGCCACATACCGAGCCTGCGGCCAGCTACATAAACTAGTGATACTAGGGCAGGAAGGCATGCAGCAACCACAGGTATTAGTATTGTGTAGTCCAGCTACCACACCAGTACATATTACTCCCGGTGGAATTAAATAATAGTATGGTGGTGTAATAGGTGGTTGAGGGTAAGCGCATATTCCTAAGTATTTTAGCTGCTTTATTATCCGGCATTATTTTGATACCTCTTACTATTTTATTAATAGGTAATTTGGACCAGTTCATTAGAGACCTCGTAATTGCTCAATTAGAGTCAGCTGGAGCACCACCTAATGTAATTAATGCTACAATAGCTAGGATTGAAGGAATAATAAACTTTGTCATCCCGTTGACGCCTATATCCTCTGTAATGCAGTTAGTTTTATTTGGTGCTATTATGGGTCTCCTCTACGGTTACTTAATAGAGAAGCGTGGTGTGAGACCTGTGTATTCAGCGCTATTAACTGGTTCTACTTACTTGGTACTGCTTAATCTACTACCTATTGCTGTTATTTATGTAGCTCAAGCAGAAGTAGCTGAAGTACTCTTTAAGTACATTCATCCACTAATAGTAATTGTACCTGGTGTAGCCTATACTGCGATCCTGACGATCCTTAGCGCGGTCAAGGGTCCATGGAGTAAGTGGGCTGAAGCTAAGCCAGAGAGGTATTAGCACTATCCGCCTGCAAAACATCTTCATAAATTTGAATTAAGAGCTTAGCAATGACCTCAGAACTGTGATTCGCCTTAACCCACTCTAATTGGGCTCTAGCTACATTAGCTCGCAGCTCTTGATCACTAATAAGGTGTTCTATGAGGTTCTTCAGAGCTTCCGTCCCGAAAGGTAATAATGGAAAAC
>CAYZJX010000141.1:0-3284 GCA_964479035.1 uncultured Desulfurococcaceae archaeon | reverse complement strand
ATTGAGGAATTCGGTGTTAACCCGCTGGAGTACGTTAAGGACCAGGTAATAAAGAATGACGACATAGTAGCTATTTGCCCTGAAGAGAACAGAGTAATAGGTTCTGAGAAGGGAAGTTGGACAAAGACTGAGGACTTAACACATGAGCAGGTAGCTCTCTGGAGGGCTGCAACAAGCTCGAGAGCACTGCACGAGAACACTGAATTCGATGAGAATGGTAACCCGTGCTTTGAGGGTAAGCTCTTCCAGTACTTCGGGATGCCGAACAGGAACGCCAGGAGCGTGCTGTACCTAGAGGATACAGGGTACTTTGACGGCGACATCGAGTCTACAGGCCCACTAACTACGGCTGTGTTCCTTACACCAGGTTACTTCACTGACTATGCGTGGGTAAAGATAACTGATCCGGCATTTGCTGCTAAGGTACTAGCTGATGGGAGAACAATAGGTCACCCAGCGCAAGCTAAGGAGGTTATCGGCCGCGTCAGGTACGTAGCTAGGTACGCACTCCCATTTACTATGGGTGTTCCAAGCACTGCGCATGTTGTTAGGTTCTATGAGTACTTAAAGAAGAGAGCTGAGAAAGGTGATCCCGTTGAGGTCTATCAGTTCAATACTACTGGAAGAATAATAGCTAAGTACAAGTGGGCTGAGAAGAAGCTAGGTAATAAAGTTATTATGGCTCCCGAACCCATACTTGTTGAGAAGAACGGCATACCTAAGGCTGTTGGTGGCACTAGACCAAGTATTGAAGAAACAGAGTTCTTCCTGCTGCAGGCCAGTAGGGGTGCTGTGAAGTATAAGCCGCATCCGGTGTGGGGTGAGAAGGTATTAGTACCTGCTGAGGTACCCGGTATTAAGCCTGACAGGCTGAAGGAGCTGGACCCGACAACCTACGTTAGTATGGAGGAGTTTAAGGCACTGCTTAAGGCGCAGGTTGAGGAAAGTAAGTACTGGCTGGATAAGAACTGCCCTGGTCTGCCTAAAGAGATATATCACGCTATGGACTTTGAAGACTGAACTTAATTTCATACACTATAACTTTTTTAGTACACTGTACGCTACCTTCCTAACAATATCGTTTTTATCGTAAATTAGCACGTCATATAATCTGTTCTTAATTACTTCACGTAATGGGGTGCAGCCTTTATTTAGCTCACCTAAAGACTTGACTGCTGCTGCACGAACAATCCAGGAACGATCTCCTAAGAGCTTAGCTAGTGAGTCATAAATAGTCTTGCAGTTTTCTGCACCACTAGAACTACTTACTCTCCCTAAAACCCATGCAGCACCACTACGTACGTACTCACTCGAGTCAGATAGAAGCTTAATGACTTCTGCTGTAACGTACTTAGGTAATTTAATACCCTTAGAAGCCATCACACCCAGCACCAGTGTTGCGTACGCCTTAACACGCCAGTCACTGCCGCTCAAGACAGCAACTACCTCAGTTAAGTTATCAGGGCTGACATAGCTAAGGAGCTCGGGCTTATTAATGCTCAGCCAGACAAGGTAGTATATGCGGCGCCTAGAAATATCATTAATTAATCCATTTAATCCTTCACTACCCATTAACTACACCACAAACTGTTATAAGATAACCTATTTTCAACATTTCAACGCCTAAACAATTAGGTGTTACAGAGATATTTAAATACTTTCCATCCATAACTTTCCTAAACAACCATGAAATCTCAATCAATACCATAATACTTGGTGTGAATATTATACTGCTTAGGTTGCTGCTGTGGTTTATTGTGTAATTACTGATGATGTTAGTGCAGTACTTAATGTAGTTATGCTTCATGTCCTTATGTGTGTTATCTATTTGTTTATTATTACTTCTGCTTAACTGTTTAAAACTAATATTTATTTTTGCTACTGCTGGAGGACTCATTAGGTGTATTAGTATTGTCTAAGAACAGAATTGAGAGAGTAGTACTGCTAGCTGCAGCATTATCTTTAGTGTTAGTGGTTTTGGCTAATAGTGCGTTAGTGCTGGCTGGTGAGGTGAGTGGTGAAGTAAGTTTTAATATTAGAGGTACTGGCGAAGGGTATGTAATTGTTGATGGTGATGCTCAATTAGAAGGTACTGGCGAATTTAATGGCAGCTGTAATATTGTGTTTACCTTAGAAACCGATGTTGAGGATAGTAAAGTCATGAAGTTACACTCAGAGTACTTAATTAACCTAACAGCACCCAAGATGTTTCCAGCAAGTACTTCAGCTACGTCATCGTCCTTCAGCAGTACTCAGCCAACTCTTGAGAGCCTAGTAATGACTGTTAGGGGCGGGCATGAAGCCATAGCTGGAAGCATAACCCAGGACGTAAGCATCATCGGGTACTTAACACTCTCCAATAACAAAAGTATTGAATTTGATGTCAAAATAATTACTGAAGGAACAGTTAATGAGAGTACTACCAGGGTGAATGCAACAGTTAATATTGAGGAGGGAGCCCTAAGCGAGAAGGACGTAAGCAATCTTAAGTTCATGACCATATTCATGACACCGGAAATGCTGAATAGTCAGCTAGAACAAATGAACATTACGTGGATTCACATTAACAACATATCGGTAGAGTTTAATGAAGTAGATGGTGGTGGGATACTAGCAGTTACGGCTGAACTACTAACAGAAAAACCCCCAGCAAACTTAACGATCAGTGGAGCTGGCACTGAAGTTACAGAGGCTCTTACGGCGCTATCTAAGGAAATAAGTGAGCTTAATAGTTCATCGGACTTCCAGCTAGTAGTTAATATTGCTAGAGCTAAGGACGATTACGGTATATTCTACAGTGAGGGCTACGTAAATTACGTAGTAGAAGGTGACTTAGAAAAACTTGCGGTACTACTACATGACTTCTTCGTTAAGTCAGCCAAGCCGGAATCCGGTTCTGGAATAGACGAACTAGTTATTATGCCATCAGATACATCAGCGAACCTACAAGTCTTGTGTGAGGAAGGTGGAGCACGCCTAAAGTTCTCGTTTAAGGGCTTGAAGATAAGGCATAGTGAGCTGACAGGACCTGAAGCAGAGAGCAGGATTTCATCAATCATCGTGTCAATAATTGAGATGTTCAAGCAGGGGTTAAAGCCGACGGTGAAGGTAAGTACAAATATTGAGGGAGTAAGTAATGTATCCGTAGACCCTGTGGTCATGAGGTCTCTAGCCATAACTCTTCAGAAAGCTAGCGCTGAAGAAAACATACCTGAGCCTATAAGAGGCATAATCCCCAAGATAGAACTACCTACAACCACAACCCCTACAGTAACGATACCCAC
>CAYZJX010000140.1:0-3331 GCA_964479035.1 uncultured Desulfurococcaceae archaeon | reverse complement strand
ATAGCTAGTGCTGCAGCAGCTAAGTACATTCCGCATGAAGAGCGGCTGAAATTAGGAATAACAGATAATCTCTTGAGGCTGTCGGTTGGGTTAGAAGATACTAACGACTTAATAGAGGACCTGAGTCAAGCATTAACCTAATTTTTATGTATTTACTAAATTAGTTCCTCAATAACTCTTACTAGTGCTACTAAATGAGGTAAGGGCATCAGAAGCGATATGCTTGACAGCTTAACGCTAGTTATATTCTTAACTGATTCGCTAGAGCCGCCATTGCTTAAGTAATTCTCTAGGAACCTCCTCACCAAGTCCTTAAATACTGGTAGATCCCACAACACCATATATGACATGAAGAAAATATTTAGTGCAAGATCCCACGCTCTATGCTCAATACTCCTTGACTCTATGGCTTGCTCAGCATCAATTATGTAAAGAGTACCATTATATACTATAAAATTTGTAGGCTTTACATCACCTAGAACATAGTTCTTTAAGTGTATTTCGGTGAGAGCTGAAGAAAGCAAGCCGATATCTCTTTTATAGTTTATGAGTGTGCCATCAATGTACTCCCTAATAATAGTTAGTGAGTCACTATCAGCACTTAATATCTTAGGTGTTGTAAAAGTTTCCCACCTCCCGCTAGCACCTAAATTCAGAAAATTAAGTTCTCTCTCAAACCTTTCTCTAGGATCTAAGGTAAACGGGTAAATAGGCCTAAATAATAAGGTCGGAGGTAGCCATTTAATAATTCCTATTTCTCTAGTAAATACCTTCTTAACTGCCTTCCTCCCCTCATGCTCAATAATTTCAGCTTGAGAAATAAGCTTCTCAATTCCTATAGGTGTTCCCAGTATTTCATTAATATATTTAATTATCTTCAAGTCCTACACCTCTATCCAATATCACTTTAAAATGAATTAATTTACTGATTATAAAGTTACTATATAAATTGCCTTGACAGCTCAGACGCCAGTTTTATAGAAACATCATATTAAACTACAATTAGGTAAGCAAACAGTTAGTGATTGAAATTACTATGTTGTAGCGGGTTAGAAGAATAAAAAGTTTATAATAAAAATATTTTGGGTTAAGGAAATATTCATACCTTAGATTTAACATAGGTGGTATTGCAACATGTGGAACACGGCATGTCATACCAACTAATATATTCTGGAATCTGAGGACCAGGGCCGCTGGGTTCGCTCATGATCATTACTATAGCAGCTTCAACCCATCCCTTAAGCATTAATTCAAGGTCTGGCGGAGCTACGTCACGTATTAAGGCATAGCCCCTGGTTCTGAACCATACATTGTCCCACTTCAGCCAATGACCAATATAGGTCCAATTATCTGGGGGTATTTCATTCCCCCAAACTGTAAGTTTACCGAAGGATGTTTCTGGGGGCCACCTAGGCTTCGTACCTGGGGCATATAATTCAACAGTATATGAATGAATATGTAGCCTGCCATAAGACCAATCTATTAGCTCAGCTGCTGTGGGATAATCATAATAGGACTGCTTATAGTAGTATCCACGCCCGGTCACGTCACTCATTGCCTTAGCCATCTGCATTGCAACCCTCGACATGAATTCATGGTCTTGCGTAGGTTCAGGAGAATAGCACCAAGGCCAGAGAACTGATTGCTCACCAGTATGTAGTGTGGCTAAGGCCCATACAGGGTGTGTTAAGAGGAATCTCTGAATAGCCTGAACTTCAGGTTCTGAGGCTGGGAAAGGCCCTGCATTCGCATATTTACATCCTAAACCAGTATCAGCATCGTATCTCCACCACATGTAATTAAAGTTTCTATTCAAATCAATACCTCTCTTTGGGTCATCACCGGGTATTCCATTGTTATCGAAGTCGAGGCTCTCATAACCTAGGAATTTCCTTTCTTCTGGTGTTGACTGGTGTTGAATCGGGTGCACCCGTATAAATCATGGATATTACTCCATCACCATTAACGTCATAGTAAGGATCGCCGTAAGGTATTCCATCATCATTATGATCTATAGGTCTAAGGTTTTCTCTAATGCCTTGGTTATATCCATCAGGATTTAGTATAGGTATTATGTACAGTATATAATTATCAAGTATTTTTCTTGCTGTAAGATTATACTCATAATTAACTGCAAACCACCACGCAGTGTAGGCCGCTGCTAAACCAGACTCCCACTCCCCACCATGAATATTTCCAATTATTGCAATTCCAACTTTCTCCTCCTTATTCTTAACATTGCTAGTCATTTCAATACACCAAATGTCCCTTTCACGCCAACTTCTTCCAATTGAGTAAACCTTTACCAATTTGGGATATCTCTTAGCTAGTGTATGTATCAATTCATCGTAAAATTCAAGCGGAGGTTTTTTACTTACATTCCAGCTCATAAATTCTAAGGGAATTTGATTTTCAGTAGCTTCTGCTTTAGGTGATGATTCTGAAGCGGAATTAACTGCATTAATTATCGTTAAAGATGCGCTGATAATCAAAATTATCACTATTAAGGCAGGTAATAGAACTCTTAATTTACCCATAGTTATTAGAACACCTCATGCAGTAGCTGTGCTTTAAAATTTATATGTTTTTATCTAATAAAGAAAAACACATGATAAGTACAACACCCCGAAATATTCTAAATTATATTAAGTATTAAGTAGTTAATATGCTAAGCATTAAGGCTCTTTAATAACAGTTCAACTATAGTAGGCATATCGTTAATCCAATTACGAATTTTTATACGAGGTCTATTATACTAATGTAAAATTCATTAATGCTTTCATACGGTGAAAGTGTAGATACTTCAGATTACCGGACTTCAGCATTATTTAATTCATTAATAGAACTCTCTATTCACTATAAATTGACGCTCTCAACCTAATTGACATATTACAAGTAAAGTAGAACAATCCAGTTAGTGTTCTAGCAGATTACTAACTATTAAGCAGACATAAATCATGCTGGTACTATATTAAATAATTTAAAGCCAATAATGTAAAAAATAAGGTTATTAGTTACTTGGGTCTTTTTATGACTTTCCCTGGCTTCTCGCCAGTTAATTCTCCTTCTTTAACAACGATTTTACCATTTACGATTACGTACTTAATGCCCTCAGGGTACTGGTGCGGGTTCTGGTAGGTTGCTTTATCAATGATTTTGTTCGGGTCGAATATTACGAGGTCGGCCCAGAATCCCTCCCTAATTAGTCCCCTATCTTGTAGACGTACTTTCCCAGCTGGTAGTGATGTCATTTTTCTGATGGCTTCCTCTAAGGATAGGAGTTTTTCTTCTCTAACGTACTTTCCTAAAACTCTGGGGAATGTTCCGTACG
>CAYZJX010000139.1:0-3331 GCA_964479035.1 uncultured Desulfurococcaceae archaeon | reverse complement strand
AAATGATGAAGCTATAGCTATTATGAGGCCTGAGGACTTCGACTTAGATAAGCCTAAGGCAGAAGCTAACAAACTTACAGGAACTGTAGACTTAACGATGTTTATTGGGACGTTCAACCAAGTAAAAATAAGGTTAGGTAATCAGAGCTTTAAGGCTTACTTAGACCCGGATATTGAGGTGAAGCCAGGCACCGAAATGACCGTATACATCAGGGTTGACGATGTAATTGTATTTCCGAGGAGGGGTTGGGAGGAAATAGAGTTCGAAGCTGTTGCTTAAGTACGTATTTCCTTAGTTCTATATGGAAATTAAAGAATCAGCAATATTGGATGTACAAGTCTAATTCAGCACAATATTTATTAAGTTTGTCCTACTTACGTTTGAGTAGATCAATATAAGGTGCTGGTGATATTTATGACTACTGCTGCATGGTAGATGCAGCTTAAATCCGCGCACGCGACTTTCCTCCTCCTAAACTAAAGTTCTGGGGTTGCTCATGAAGTGGAGCGAGCTACCTGTAGAGGCGAGGCGATACATTATTTACCATACCTTTATTGCACCAATATTCATTACTTGGTATGCTCTCCCGTATTACTTACTTAAGACAGGATATACCGTACTTGAGGTAGGATTAGTATTTACTATAGCTCAAGTAGTGGGTGTACCTGCAACCTTGGTACTTGGCAAGATATTTACTCAGGTTGACATTAGGAAAGGTCTCGCCACCATCGATGTTATGGGTGCTACCTCACTGATATTTTTCTCACTCGCTTATGGTCCCTTAGCACCAGTAATGGTTATTATTGGCCGCTTGATCGATGAAGCATCAGGGGTTACTTCTACTTTCTTTACCCAGCTTATGAAAGAGTAATTTATCCCGAAAATAAAATGAAAGACGCTTTAACATGGCACCTTAGGTTACCTGAGCTATCAATAATTCTTTCGTACCCAATACTAGGGTACTTTCTTGGGTACCTGTGTAGTGAGCCCTACTGCTTTAGGTACTTCTTCTTATTTCTTGCTATGTATGAATTAGCATTAGTTCCTTACATTTTCATATTATTTAAGCCAATAGTACTTAAGCATGAAAGTAATAAGGAAAATGAAGTGCGTATTAACTGGAGGAAATATTGTGTATATATTGCAGCTGACGTAATTTTTATGTTGGCTTGGAGCTTAGCGCCAGCGCTAGCACTGGTGTACTTAGTTATTGAGAGGTTTTCTGGAAATATGTTTCACATAGCATTAGTTGAGGCAACTATATCTGCTGCAACTCTAGTAAGTTTAGCAGTAATTGATAAAATACCTGAATCTAAGGCCTTTCAGTCACTGCAGGAGGGCACTCTTTTAACTATAGCTGGCCTCTTAATAATAGTATTTACTACAGATTTCCCAGTGCTTATGCTGGCGGCGTTCGTTACTAGGTTTGGTGACTCGTTTATATTTGTATTTAAGAGAACGTGGTTATATGGTATGATGGGGAGACATGAGGCATCCATAGTTAGTGCTGTATTATCCTCAATACGGAGAGTAATTACTGTTGTAAGCCCGGGAGTTGCCGGTGCATTGGCTAACGTGGATCCAAGACTTCCGTATATAGTATGTCTCGTCTTATTAGCTGTAACAGTACCTCTTCATAGAATGACCCAATCAAGTAAGTAATCATATGGTAATTCTTCTTAAGTTGATAGTTTTTTATTCTTTCTACTCAAGAGTTCCTTGAGGTTTAGAAGTTGAGGATGAATTACTTAGCTGTCAGCAGTATAGTTTTAGTACTCATATTATTAGTGCTAATAGTACCAGCAGTATCCTATGTAAACATTCCGGTAAGTGGAGAAATTTACATAGATGACCCAAGGTATTCAGCACCTGCTGTAGGAGTACCAGGGAGTAAAGTAAATATAACTGTTTACACTGTAGGTAAGAACTTTACGGTTGATGAAGTAGTCTTAATTGCTCCTAACTTAAGCTATAGTAGCTCGGGTGGTAGCGTAGAAATACTTGAGGTAGGGTACTTAAATAAGGACTATATATACATTACAATTAGGCTTAGTGATGAAATTAAGCCTGAGCTTTATGACATAATTATTAAGGGTCATATTGATGGGGAACTTATTAAGTTGCTGAGCCCAAGATCACTCTGGGTTTTAAGTAAGTGGCCTTCAGTTCTAAGAATATTTCATGTTACGGATGTTCACATAGGCCTTTATCTTGATGGAATGACTTCTTCAGAAAGATATGAGGTGTATACTATATTAGCTAATGCAATGCCTGAAGCGGACGTGATCTTTTGTACTGGCGACTGTGTTGACGTTGGGTCAGATATATCATCACTTAAGGACTTCTACTTAATAACAAATCAGTTGAGGAAGCCTTGCTTTATAGTTCCAGGTAATCATGATCATGCGCAAGTACATACACTAAGTGAGTTCCTGCGGACGTACTACGGCAGATACATTGGTAAGCCATATTGGGTTAGAACATTAGGTAACTTCACTATAATAGGACTTGATACAGGTTCTGAAGGATATTTGGATGTAGCGCAACTTAATTGGCTCGGGGAGGTTCTTGATAAGTATACAAATAAGACAACCATAATACTGTTCCATCACCCCATCTTTAATTATCCTGGCGAATATGTTGGTACACATGAGAACTTAAATCCATTAATGAGTAAGTTCTACAGCAGTTGGAGGGACAACTTTAATTCGCTGAAGCAATTAATGGAGCTAATTGACAAACATCCAGGCATAGTAGCTGTATTCTCAGGCCATATACATAGAGATGCTGTAGCTGTGTATAATGGAAGAGTTTGGTTCATAACAACTACTACAGCTTGTGGCGGGAGGCCATATTACAGGGGCTTCAGGTTAGTATACATCTATGCTAATGGCACAGTAAAAATTAAGGTGCCTGAAGGTAGTGAACTATTTAGTGATACATCAGCATTTAATGCCGAGACAGTAGAGGAGACTAGAGTTTACTATAATGATAATATGTCAGTATATATGTACAATATTCATGTAGATGAAGACTTCCGGCTAGAGCTTAAGGACGTACCTTTGTATTTCTATGTAAATGCTTCGCTGCCAGCTACAGCATATAGATTTTACGGTGATGTAGATCATATTAAGAGCTGCTCAGTAATGCACTACGGTAGTTACTTGATCTATAAGGTGATAACAGACATATTACCGGGCAGTAACTTTAAGCTAATTCTTGCTTCATTTAATGATACTGTTCCACCTGAAGTTAGTATAGGACTTATCTCACCATCTAAGCCTATAGCTGGGAGGCATCAAGTATTAGTAATGATAAAGGCTAGCGATG
>CAYZJX010000138.1:1794-3340 GCA_964479035.1 uncultured Desulfurococcaceae archaeon | reverse complement strand
ATCCACGCATAGCAGCACTAGCGAGAACCCCCTTAGATATCATATACTTAGTGTACGCAGTCAAGGCAATTAAGGTTTAGCTACCTGCTAGCTCCTGAAACTTAAATTTCAGTAGCTCAGCTAAGTACTTAAGATGTTTTACCCAGTTACCTGGTGTTAGTACGTAGTGGTTACCTATTGGTTCATTAACTATGAGTTCAGCACTTCCCTTAAACCCTATGAGGAACTGCGTCCTGCATGCGTAAGACGATATTGGCCCTTCATTAATTACTACAGCCCTACCAGCCCTGAGAACCTTATTGAGGGCGTCTAACCTAGCTAAGGTGACTTCCTCACCCCTCCTGGGCCATCCCTCAATACTCACACCTACCCCGGACTCGAAGTGTGTCTTGAGCTTAAACCTACCTACTAACTTAGTCGGTACTGTGCAGTGAGCTATCAGTACTCTACTGCCGTCAACCCAGGAGACATTACCCATGAAGGCAGGTGAACCACTAATACTGTTCAGTGCAGCCATAGTCACAAGTGCAGGTACGTCACCCTCACACCCAGCTACGTAACCTTCATTATTAAGTAAGCTCAGTGCTAAGCAAGCAGTAGTGCCTGCCCTTATTAAGTCAAAGCACCTGACAGTAAGTACCTTAGAGCCGTGCTGACTAAGTAAGGACTTAAGAATTACATAAACCTTCAGAGCCCTCCTTAAGTCATCCTCAGAAACACCAACAAGCTCAGCATGCATGAAGAACCTACTTAACTCACTAACCTCAGCATCACCGACCTCCTGCAACTTACTGATTAATTCATCAGTACTCAACTTAATGAACTCAAGACCTAAGAGCTCCCTTAAAGCACTTAGCTGGCGCGAACTATAGACCAGCCAAGGTGACGGCTCCCCGACCAGGACTATCTTAGAGCCCTTAAGCACTCTATAAGCTAAGGCAGCCTTCAGGAAAACCTCCACTTTCTTACTGACATTATCCTTAAGCATGAAGAGCTTAACTGGCCTGCCCTCCCGCTTAAGTAGAGGGAAGGCCTCTACAGCAGCTGCCAGACTATTTAGTGTGCCGTGGGCTACAATAGCCATAGGTGCGCTCCTGCGGCTTAACTCAGTAATTAAGTGCTCCGTACCACCAGTTAGCACAGCCACAACGTAAGCATCTACATCCTGCGGGAGCTCCCTAATTTTTGAGATATCATCAACCTTACCAACCATGTCAGTAACTACACTATTCAGTAACCTATGATACTTAAGAAGAACCTCACCAACGGCTACGCGATCATGAAGCTTAGAAACTACAGGAACTAAAAGAAATCTCAACCTAGCACCACTAACACCTTAGGTACCAGCACTAATTACATTAATGGTTAACCCGACACGACTTAACACGTAAAGCAAATGTAGCACAGTATTACTTCTTGCTGAAAGAATTTCATATAAAAAGTAATATCATTGCCAATACTTAATTAAGAGCACCTAATTAATGCGGGTCAAAGGGATTAAACCTGAAGAAGATATTAGAGTATCGTCCATGTTTAATAAGCTTAT
>CAYZJX010000138.1:0-1694 GCA_964479035.1 uncultured Desulfurococcaceae archaeon | reverse complement strand
TACTTGTATAGCTCACGTGTCCCTCCACCCAGCTTAACACATCTTACTGCATCACTTACGTGCTCACTATGTACTCTGAAGCCAGCTACGTACTTTATTCCTGCTTTAAATAGTGGTTCAGGGTACATGCTTGCTGTAGCACCTACTAGGGCTACCTCCTCAGCACTACGGCACATGCTGAGTACTTGATCTATAGTGTCATTAACTAGTGAGGCACCAGTAATAATTACTTTAGTAGCTCTAGGAAGCACCCTAGGTGCTGCTGTATCAGGTAGTGCGTCCTGCCTCCTGAACGGGTTCCTCTCAGTTACGTAAACCTCCTTAACTGCCCCCTCAACACGACGTACTAGAGGCCCTATGTACCCCACAAAAGCAACTACGTCATTACTGCTGAACTTCATGAAGTCAAGTAAGTCCTTGCCCAGCGAGTTAGCTGGGACCTCAGTAATAGCTGCTGAAACAGCATTTAAGTAAGCTACAGCAACTGCCTTAGCTAAGTAGTTAACTGACTTAACTAAATCACACACATTACTTACTGATACGTCAGAGTAGTCACTGACTTCCTGATGTAAGTGGGTAATATCCTCTAGTGGAGTATAGGAAAAACCAATAAATTCCTCATCCCCCGACCTAACCACAGCACACGTATACCTCAACCCAATACATAAGTCAACCGTAGTAAACTCCAGACCCCTCCTACCAACCACATCAACAATACACTCACACATTTCATCAAGCAGCAATACCCACACCAAGCTACATTAACTACACTAGCTTACATAGATTTCTCTTTTGCATCTAGAATATGTTACTTCAGTACAGGATAGTGTATGCTTTAGAAAGTAATGACTGAATTATTAATTAAGGCAGGGAATTTAATGTAAAGGTGCTTGATCCCTTACCTCTCATACACTACTAAGCTATTTTATGGCCTTATTTAGCAGAGAACTTTTAAGTTGAGGCTTTCATTGTTTTTTGGGCTTTAATGTCGTTAATTGTGGCTTTAGATCCTCCAGAAGGTGTTAATGGGGTTAAGTGGTGTATTAACCTAGTTAGCGAGCTCGGCACTGTTCCTAAGGGGTTTAAGGTAGGTCTCCCACTTGTTGTGAAGGAGGGTGTCAGGGGTCTTAAGGATGTAGTGAGTGTTATGAGTACTGAGCTGGTGATTGCTGACTTAAAGTTAGCTGACATAGGGTATGTGATGTCCTTAATAACTAAAGCTGTTGCTGGTGCTGGAGTAAATACTGTTATAGCTCACGCATTCGTCGGTGCTGAAGGAGCTTTAAGCGAGCTTTCACGTACTTGCAGTGAGTTAGGAATTAAGCTAGTCTTAGTGACCTTCATGAGCCATCCTGGGGCGGGTAGAGTGATGAAGAAGGTATTCAGTGACTTACTCAGCATAGTTAAGGAGGTTGGTGCTTGGGGTGTTGTACTGCCTGCTACAATGCCTGAGGTAGTTAGGGCTGGGAGGGAGTACTTGGGTTCTTCAGTTAAGATTATGGCGCCTGGTGTTGGGGTCCAAGGTGCTGCACCAGGTGATGCTCTCTGTGCTGGTGCTGACTACGAAATTGTTGGGAGGTTAATAACTAGGGCGAAGAACCCAATAAAGGTAGCTCTAGAGGTAATTAAGAAGCAGGAAGAGCGGGTGAGGGAATGCCGTGGTTTGTGAGGGAGTTCTATAGGGTAGGGATAAT
>CAYZJX010000137.1:0-3365 GCA_964479035.1 uncultured Desulfurococcaceae archaeon | reverse complement strand
GGGATCTCCGGCTTGGGGGGCCGGCGTCCTAGACCAGGCTAGACGACCGCCGCCAAGAACATTTTGTTTTGAGTGACCTAAAATGTTTTATTTACTTTCTTTTAATTGCTGTTATTATGTCTGCTACTTTTGTTGGGTTTTTCTCGATTAGTGTGCCTGTTACTATTATGTTTGCGCCTGCTTGAGTTAGTTCCCTTGCTTGATCAGGGGTTCTTATTCCTCCGCCTACAATTATGGTTATGTTGTTTTTGTGCTTGGCTACGGTCTTTATGAACGCGGGTGGTATGGGTTTTGGTGCTCCTGAACCAGCTTCTAGGTAGGCGTACTTCATGCCGAGTAGCTCAGCTGTTAACACATATGCTGCACCGACCTCAGGTCTGTCGTAGGGTATTGGCCTTGCCTTACCTATGTATCCAGCAGCACCACCGTATCCAACTATGATATAGGCTGTTGGAAGTGCTTCGAGTCCGTACTTGATTACTATTGGAGCACCGAGAACTTGAGCACCTACTATGAAGTAAGGGTCGTCGGAGTTTAGGAGCGACATAAAGAGTATGGCATCAGCATATCTTGAAATACCTGTTACATTTCCTGGAAATAAAATTACGGGTAGCTTAAACTCCTTCAATACCTTAACTGTAGCATCGACATCGGATTCAGAAACACCTATTGAGCCACCTACTAAGAAGGCATCTGTCCCTGAGTTAGCTGCTGTAGAAGCTATCTTCCTCAGCCACCCAATACTTGTTACTTTATCTGGATCTATTAGTGTGAAGTGTAGTGCCTCCCCGGACTTTACCTTACTCTGAATGTAGTTACTGACCCTCCCCACTCTCTTCTTCACCCTTCTCATATACTACCTTAACTTCACCTGAGGTAAAACCATCTAGAAACTTAGCATAAACATCAACAGCTTCAAAAACACTAGGTATCTCACTCATTTCGGCTCTCAGGCCGCACTTCGGGTTAAGACACCTAATTAAAGCTGACTTATGCTCGAAGCCTTCTTCATCAACTTGAGTATTAACATCAATAGTAAGTGTCGGGAGTCCGCAAGCAGGGCACTGGAACAGCTTCGGCAATCTCCTAACCCTACGGATAGGGCGCTTGTACCTCTTCCTACTTCTCCTACCCAAAGCTCACACCCCTACTTACCCTTTCTCACAGTATATAAGGGTAGTTCAGCACTTAATATACCTTTGACGTAGGGACTAAGAGCGTAAATTAATTTACTTGCTTTTTCTACTGGCTACTATCCTCCTTAAAGTCTTAGAAAAGCCGTCATATATTACCTCGTAAAGTATGTTGTCAAGTTCCTCATCACTGATGTGTATTATCCTTACCCCGCCCCTCCTAATAGCTAGTTCAGCAGCAATTAAGTGATAGCATGCTAGCTTATTTTTCCTAAAGACAACATTAAACTCGTAATCCTTACACGTACATAAAATTCCGGGAATTATTAGGTAATCCCGATCCCTGCTCTTAAAGACATACATGCTCCTCTTTGAACTCTCACTAACTAGTAAAAGGACTCTTTTTTCTCTTACAGCCTCCAGAGCTCTTTCAGGTATCTCTGAACTCACTGATGTAACGTACTTCTCTACGTTTCTATAATTCAATCATCCCATCTCCTAAACTATCTTGAGATTAATCTTAACTCCATACTCGTCTTCTATTTTTCTTAATTTTCTCCTTAACTTCTTTAGCGACCTTAAGTCCTCTCTGGGCACGATGATATTTACTGTAGACCCCTGTATTCTGACATCGGCACTCGGGAGGAGATTCATGAATAATCTCTTTAATTTCGTCTCAAGCCCGGGTACTGCGACACCCCTCACAGGAACCACGACTGTCTGCTCACCGAATGTGTAGATTTCATACTCTAGCTCACCTGTTATGAAGTCCTTAACCTCAACCACAGGTCTAGCCAGCTCAGCTTCCCTGAGTCCTGTAGGTAGCTTAACGGTCATACTCACTTCATATGCCTTCTTGACCGCTCCCTCTTCAATAAATATTACAGTATCTATTATCGAGGGTATCATGCCTAGATCAACTCTTCTTAGAAATCTCTGAATTGCGTCGATAGGTGATGTAGCGTGAACTACTCCAATCATTCCTATGCCAGCTAATCTCAAGTCTACGTATAGCTTAAAGTCTTCATCAGTTCTCATTTCATCAAACACTGTGTAGTCTGGCCTGCTCAGCAGTAAGATGTCATGTAGTTCATCAGATGTTGCGTATACCTTAGAGTACTGTGTTACTTGCGGAGGTAACCTCATGTCCCTAGGTGATTCTATTGTCTTAACGACCTTACCCTTATTTGAGTAGTACTCTGCTAGTGCTTGAGCAAAAGTTGTCTTACCCATACCCGGTGCACCAGCTATTAGTATCCCTTCCGCACGCCTCTCCAGCCTCCTAACGAGCTTTTCAGGTAAGTTGTAGTCTTCTAGCCTAGGTTTTGCCAGGGGTTTAACGGCTGTTATTTCCCATCCGTCACTCATTGGTGGTCTAGCAATAATTATTCTGTAGTCGCCTAGCTGTACTATTGTTGAGCCAGCCCTGTCCACCTCGACGACAGCTTCCGGACTAGTACGTGCTGCTTCTAAAATCTCCTCAGCTATAGTCTCTACATCTTCACGTGTCATTATACTATCACCTAACTCCTCGAGAACCCAGTGCCCCGGCCTGCCCTTCTTAGCTACGGGTCTAGCCCCCTCTTTAAGGTGTACACTCATAGTGTTTTTATCGAAGAACTTCTCAAGCATTGTTAATTTTCTTGCTGATGGAGGTACGTAAAGCACCTTGACACCCATAGACTCAGCAGCTAACCACTGACTCCTAGAGGAAGTTATTAACGTACCATCAACCTCAAATGCGTAGTCCCTAATAGCTGCATCTAAGAACTCTAAGTTAATTAAGCGCTTACCAATATTAACTAACTCAACTTTAACTCCTTTACTCTCGCATAAACCCTTAACAATCCTTAATTCCTCCAAACCCACATTCCCTATAGCTCTACCTGACCGAGCTAAGTTCTCGAAGTAAGTAATTAACTCACGAATAATTAGTAACCTACCCTGAACTACTCCATCAACAACTAACCTCCTCAATACACCACTACACACCACACTACTATCAGGTATGTAGAGTACCTCACCTACTTCTCTAACACTCAATCTCCAAACCCTACCCACTCTGAAGTAACTAAACTAATAAGCCTCACTAAAGTACAAAACACCTAAAAACCACCGAAAAGCAATTATTATGAAAGCCCCGCAGTGGCCGCCGTAGCTCAGATGGCAGAGCGCGGGGCTGTGGACCCCGAGGTCCCGGGTTCGAGTCCCGGCGGCGGCCCCATTACCTCC
>CAYZJX010000136.1:0-3384 GCA_964479035.1 uncultured Desulfurococcaceae archaeon | reverse complement strand
AGAGCTTAGAGATGAAACAATGAAACGCCTTCTAGATATTAAGGATGTTATTGAATGGATTCGGAGGCAGCGCATTAGGTTCATAAATGCTAGAAGGGTTGCAAGAAACTTCAAGGTAAGTCCTAAGGTCGCGGGCTACACCTTAAGGAGGCTTAAGGAATTAGGGTATCTTAAGGTATACAATAGGAGGAAGGGGCGCTTTATAGTATATAAGGTGTCTGATACCGTTTTTAGGCATTAATGATTAAATAGAAAATGCTAGCACTAAGTCGTCATATTTTAGGTCTTTTGAGAGTTAACTCCTTATATGCGAACTTATCGCCCAGTTCCTCCAATACCTTCTCAACTCTTTTCTGAACTCTATCAACGTAGTAGTTAAGTAACCTCCTTAGCGGCGAGTAGGCTGAACTCTTCATGTAGAATCTCTCCATTATGTCTTTAGCCCAGTATATGGAGTGCCTAACGGCGACTTTATATGCCTCGATGTGCTCCTTCGTTATTCTGACCTTAGCGATGATTTTCTTACTTCCTTTGAGGACGCCCATCGGAACAAAGAGCATCGGTACGATAAGCGATCTGTAGGGCCTTAATCTCTCAACCAATTCCGCTGTTTTCATTACATCATCGGGTGTCTCACCTGGAAGATTAAGTATGAATGTAGCTGCAGGCAGAATATTGTGTTCATGCATTATAGCGAATGCCTCCTCAACAACCTCAGGCCATTTCTCTGGTGGGTAAGGGGCTGACTTAGCAGGCATTATCTCTCTAGCAAGCCTCGTGGATCCTGTCTCTATTCCTACCTCAACGCCTAAGTAGTCCTGCTCAGTCCTTGAGTATATCATCTCAGTTAATTTAGTAATTATGCGCCCGCTCTTTTCGGCAGCTACTATAGCTGCTAGTGAGGCGTGTGCCCAAGCAATCGACTTATAATGCCTCAGAAAGACGTCATGAAGCTTTATGAGCGGCTCTTCCTGAGGCACGACGCCCTTAGCGCCATAAAGTAGGACATCCTCAGAGTGTATTATCCCGTGCTCGACACCTGCCCTAACATTAACGAGAATTTCCTTCTCAATAAAGTCGAGGGGTATGAATCTAAGAGGCCTGAGCGTAACGCTACAGAACCTACACCCTCTAGGGCAGCCTCTCATTACCTCAACTAGCCCGTTAACACTCGCACCCTTAATTACCGGGATCTCCTCTAATTTTGGGACATCCCTAGCACCAATAAACACATACTTCGGAAGCTTCTCATTATTTAGTACTTTCTTCGCTAAGTCCTTAATTACTAACTCTGCCTCACCGTCAACGACGGTGTCAACACCCCACCTACTCCATAACTCAGGCTCCCAAAGCCATTGCCAAGCTGCGGGACCGCCAACTATTATCTTAAAACCATATTTCTTCTTTAATTCGGCCATGCGCTTCATAAATTTAATAAATGACTTCCTATTAATCGGCTCTTTACCTGTTATTATCCACCACTCTGACGATGGTGGACCATACGCGAAAAAGTCATGATGACCGATTAGAAATGCTTTGGCGTGCGGAGCATATTCATCTATGTAGTCTGGGTCAATAATGGCTGCACGATATCCCGCGTCAAGTAGTGCTGCCTCAATTTTTCTTAATCCGTACGGCGCCTCAATAGGCTTACCTTCGTCATCGACTTCAGGTTTAGGACAACATATTCTGTACCATATCCTTTCAGGAACAAAAAAAGCTGGACCTGTTGCGAGGAACCCAAGAAACTCCTTACCGTGGTGGTTGCTCATCATTGTCCTGTCAGTAGAGATTACGAAGTCGTACTGTCGCCTCATTCTTCCTACCTGTAGTATACTACTTTAGCAAGCTCTAAATAAATTATTAGGAATTAGCTATTAGGAAATTATAGAAATATCTTAAGCGGTTAGTGAGTGCTCATGCAGTATTTAGAGGGTGACTGCCTACAACTCTTTGACGGAAGTATATGGGTAGTTAAGGGTAGCTACCACCCCCCTGGAAGAGTTATTGCGTTTCCCCGGCTAGTTGATGGCCGCAAAGTAAAGAGAATTGGTGAGGCACTTAATATAATCCAAAGATACTATAGCCACTTCTTGACTTACGTAGACTTTATTGGGAGATATGTGCCAGCAGTTCCTAAGTCATTTATTAAGAAACACTTTAGGGCACTGAGTACGGGATGCCCCGAGAAAAATGATGATATAAGTAGCTTATGTAATGAGTTGCTGGAGATTTTAAGTTCAAAGTGCGGACTTAAGTGTGGTGTGACTGGCTCACTTCTGTATGGTGAATATACGGCGTACTCTGATATAGACTTAGTTTGTATTGATCGTGCTGGTGCCTACGAGTGCTTAAGGAAGCTTAGGAAGAATGAAATTCTTAAGCGGTTCAGCCATAGTGATTTCATCACCGAGTTTGCTGATGTATCTGAGGGCCTTAGTTTTAATGACCACCTTAAGTTAATATTAAGTAGAGTTACTCAAGGTGTATTTAAGTCGCGAAGATATACACTAAGGATAATTAATTCTAATAGAGAACAGGCTGTGCTGGGTCCTTACTCATTTAGTTATTATAGTGAAGTTATTGTTAGAGTGACGTCCAGTGATTACAGAACACCCTCAATATATAATGTAGATATTATTAAACCATATATTACCGCTAAGAAAGTATTTATGGTATCTTTTAGAGTTAGATATACTGAAATACCTAAAGGAACTATTCTATTAGTTACTAATGCACTATTCGCATTAAGGTATGATGATGTTGCAGTTATTTCACTAGATAGCCCCAGCACATACGTAAAGATATTAACCTAAGATTCTAATGTTGGCAGGGGCGTTAAATTTCTACTATCATAAACTGTTTAGATATCATATGGCAAGGGTGGTGATGGGTGAACATAAAGAGAAAGAGGGTTAAGGCATACGTTGATGCATTAGGTGAGCTATTAATGAAGAGTGAGCCCAATAGAGAGTTAGCTATTGACTTAGTTAAGAAAGCGCTAGAGAGGGAGAATGTAGAGCCATTAAGAGGTGCTTCAAAACCTGATGACATCTATGAAAAAGAACTCATTAGTCTCTACATAATTGGAAGTAGAGGTCTAGGCATCAGGGATGAGTACAGATATTTATTCGAGAAGGTATTTTATAAGGAAATAAAGTACGATAGGGTTGTTCAAGTTTTATTATCAAGTAATCCACCACACAAGGCTAGGGAAACCATACTTGAGATACTGCCCCGCCTCAGTGAGGTAGATGTAGCAAAAATACTAAGGTATGCCTTAACACTATACTACCTTGACTTCGAGGAGCCAGAGCTAGTCGTAGACGCAATTCGCAGATTAAAGGATGCATTCCCAGAACACGAAGATACCATAAGAAGGTT
>CAYZJX010000135.1:0-3404 GCA_964479035.1 uncultured Desulfurococcaceae archaeon | reverse complement strand
TTCACTTAAATTCTACCTATGGTCTACCAATTAGTGCGAGAGGTATTGAGGAAGGTCTAAGTACCGAGAGAGCCATTAGTAAATTAGTTAACGAGTGGCTTAACTTAAGACCTGATGTTATTGTTAATGTAATAACAACGGAAAAAGGCAAACACTTCAATACATCAGAGGAGTTCATGACGGCCTTAAGAAAAGGTGAGGTATCAGCGTCTCAGGCGTATGCATATGCAACAGCGCAGTATGCTTCAATAGCAGGTAATGGCGCTACATTTGTTAACGCAATACCTACACCGATTGCTAACAGTCCAGGAATTGTTGAAATATTTGAGAGATCTAGAGCTACAATTTTTGGCGATGATGGAGCCACAGGCGCCACCCCATTAACAGCCGATCTCTTAGAGCACTTAGCTCAGAGAAATAGACATGTTGAGTTCGTTGTGCAATTTAATATTGGTGGTAACACAGACTTCCTAGCTTTAACATACCCAGAAAGAAACAAAATGAAGGAAATAACTAAGTCATCAATGGTTGAAGACATCCTAGGGTATTCAGTCCCTAATTATATAAAGCCTACTGGCTATTTAGAGCCACTAGGTGACTGCAAGTTTGTGTCACTGCACCTGGAGTATCTTTCATTTAACGGATTTAGGGACTCAATATACATTAATGCTAGAATTAATGACTCCCCGGCTCTTGCAGGCATCCTAGTGGACCTAATAAGACTAGGCAAGATTGCGGTGGATAATGGAGCAAGGGGTACAGTTTATGAGGTAAATGCGTTCTTCATGAAGAAGCCAGGGCCTCAGAACTCGCGGTGTATTGCTAAGGTACATGCATACAAGCTACTACTCAAGTGGCTAGGTCTAGATGGAGTCTAAAGTACATTGTAAGAACTCTATATTCTGCTTTTTCTCTATATTAATTTAATGACGAAAGGCAGTTTATAGACGTCCTCTAAAAACTTCTTTAGCCAATCAATATTTCTCTCACGCACAGTATTTTTCCTCATAGTTACTTTAGTAACTCTACCGACTACATTTACATTTACCTTAATACCTACATATTCAAAGAAATCAAGTATATCTTTCTCGCTAGGAGACTTCAAGACATTTCCACAAGGTCCAAATTTACATAGTCCGCAAGACATTTTATGAGCTAGTATATTGGCAGCACATGCAGACTGGAGGTACTCTAAACCTTCTCTACGCGCTATTGTTTTAATAAGCAACTTGATGTCATCAGATCTAATTGACACCTGCTTTTTCCCTTTAATAGGCACCCTGCCAGCTCTCTCAATCAATTCTTCGATACTTACACCGACACCACCTAGTTTCTCTAATATACGCTTGGTTACTCGTAATGAGCCCGCAACAACACCCTTAAACTTATTAATTTTCACTAGCTTCAATAAATCGTGAACTTCATTTTCAGTTAATCCCGGAATTATAGGCCTTAAGAAAAGATCAACTCTAAGCCCACTTTCTGCAGCCTCCTTACCACCATAAATTCGTAATTCCGGAGATGGCGCAAGAGGTTCAAGGACTTTATGCATTTTTAATGATGTTATTGATATCAGTACACTGAGTTGCGGATGCACAAATGATAGTTTTCTAGCTAGTTCGTGAGTTATGACCATCTTAGTACTTACTTGCACCGGAAGTTGCAGCCACTTGGAGATTTCCTTAATATATGAAATGGTTCTGTCCTTAACCTCTGGAAGAAAAGGTTCTGTTACAGATCCAATAGCTGCAAGTGTTTTAGTTGGTACAACGTAAGGATTTATGGCTAGCGCATACACTATCTCGAGTGGATTAAGTGGATACGAAGTTACCCTATCAGGGAAGCTCATATCATATATGTAGCAGTACAGGCACTTTAGCGGGCATCCATGTCCAGGGTGGATCGTTATTCCACATGGCCTGGGTTTTCTTCTTGAGTGAGGATCTCTCCTAGCTTTAAGTAGCGAACTCCTAGGTAATATAGACTCTAATTCTTCGATTATCTCCTTCTTAAGTTCATAGAGCTTAACTGCTTTACTAACCATTACTTACCAAACAATTAAGTATCTTAGAACTTTATATTAAGTACATGCAATTACTGAGGTGGTACTCTCTATGCGGGGTGTCCCGCCAATACTTCTGGTACATGGTGGTGCTGGTGCATGGCGTGCACACAGGAATAGGATAGTAGAAGTAAGCAGAGTTCTTAAGCACGCTCTCAGATCAGGTCACGAATTATTTAGAAGTGCCTCAGCGATTGAAGCTGTAGTTGAGGCCGTTAGGATTCTTGAAGACTCAGGCATTCTTAACGCTGGATTAGGTAGCGTGGTTGATGTGAGAGGGGAGGTAACCATGGATGCAGGAGTTATGGATGGGTGCAGTAGGAGAGCTGGTGCTGTGGCTGCAGTTACATATCCTAAGAACCCTGTGATATTAGCTAAGTTAATTATGGAGAAAACTAGCCATATTTTAATTGCTGGCAAACATGCTGATGACCTAGCTAGGCTGTGGGGTCTCCAAAAACATCCTGGACCAACCGAGCGTGTCTTAAAGAGATACAATGAGCTAATTAATAAGTTACGTAATGGAGAAGTACCTATCAAGAGATTTGAGAAGAATTACAATTTAGCTAGGAAGTTACTTGGTATTGCTCATGATACAGTGGGTGCTGTAGCCCTAGATGAAAGTGGGTGCTTAGCTGCTGCCGTAAGTACTGGTGGTATAATTATGAAGCTTCCTGGCAGAGTCGGTGATTCAGCCATCCCAGGCGCTGGATTCTATGCTGACAATTATGCAGCAGCTGTAGCTACAGGCATAGGTGAAACAATCATTATGTCTTTTCTGACATTGAGGACAGTTACTTATGTTAGGGAAGGATTAGGTGCTGATGAAGCTGCTAGAAAAGCTATTAATGAACACACTAAGCTATTTGGAGAAGGTACAGCTGGCATGATAGTGGTTGACAGAAATGGATATTTTGACGGAGTTTACAATACTGAAGGCATGCCATGGGGCTACATAACAAAGGATTTTAGGGAAGCTAAGGTACTTGGATTACCCAGCCCTACTCCTTCTCCTTAACTAAGAGAACCCACCTCTTTCTTGTTGCATCATAATATACCTGTGCATCACGCATTAAGGCCTTAAGCAGTGCGGCTCCAGCCTTACCTAGTACCCTAGCTATGTCCCTATCTAAGTTGCTGGTAAGTTCTGACAGTCTCTTCTTGAACTCCTCCCAAAAATCTGGGTCAACAGCCACCCTCTCAGTAGATAGCTCCAGCACGACAGCTCCTCCTCTCTTGAGTCTCTCGAAGAATGCGTCTCTATTCCTTATTCTACCAGTTATGTCCGACTCAAACATAACTTTCTGCTCTCTCAGAAAGTCTAGTGCTGACTTACGCTCCC
>CAYZJX010000134.1:0-3411 GCA_964479035.1 uncultured Desulfurococcaceae archaeon | reverse complement strand
CTCACATACTATGGATTGGGTGCCGCGGTAGTATAGCCCGGCCTAGTATGCGGGCCTGTCGAGCCCGTGACCCGGGTTCAAATCCCGGCCGCGGCGCCACCGACCCTAGCACTACACACTCTTCATTCTTCTTACTCTTTATAGAGCATTTCTTGATGCTTATACTTATAAAGGAATTCACCGTAGGTTGTTTAGGGTGTATTAATGAGCACTATGTATGCTGAATTAGGGAGTTTAAGACCAGGCAGCTTCATAGTTATTGACGGAGAGCCATGTAGAATTGTCGAAATGAGTAAGGCAAAAACAGGAAAACACGGCAGTGCTAAAGCACATGTCATAGCTATAGGAATATTTAGTGGTACTAAGAAAACTTTAGTAGCTCCTGTAGATCAGAGGGTTGAAGTACCTATAATAGATAAGAGGACTGCCCAAGTAATAGCGATAACAGGAGATACACTGCAATTAATGGATCTAGAAACATATGAGACATTTGAGGTGGACATACCTAAAGAGGAGGGGATAAGAGCAAAACTAACTCCAGGAGCAGAAGTAGAGTACTGGGAGGTAATGGGTAGAAGAAAAATTATGAGAGTTCTCAAGGGAGGTCAATGAAAGGTTTTGAAAGATTACGTGAAAAAGTAGCTAAATTTTTAAAGGGTATTGGACCCTACGAAAAAGCAGTTGATGAATTTATTAAAGAACTCCAGAAAACACTAATTAAAGCAGATGTTAATGTAAGGGTTGTTTTCAATCTAACAAAGAAGATTAAGGAAAGAGCTTTAAGTGAAGAACCGCCGCCTGGGATCCTCAAGAGAGAGTGGTTCATCAAGGTTGTATATGATAGCTTGGTAGAATTATTCGGCGGTGAAGAAAAACCTCAGGTAGTACCCACTAAGCAGCCTTGGGTAATTATGTTGGTAGGTATTCAAGGAAGCGGAAAAACTACTGCATCAGGAAAGTTAGCTTTATTCTACAAAAAACTAGGTTTTAGGCCAGCACTGCTAACAACAGATACGTACAGACCTGCAGCATACGAACAGTTGAGACAGATAGCATCATACATAAATGTACCATTTTACGGTGAAGAAAGGAGTAAGGACCCCGTAAAAATTGCTGTTAGGGGATTAAGGAAATTAATTAAGGATAGTGGAGCAAATATAGTAGTAATAGATACAGCAGGTAGACATGGTTACGGTGAGGAAAAAGCATTACTTGATGAAATGGAACAAATAGCTAAAGCTATAAACCCTAATGAAGTAATGTTGGTTATTGACGCTTACATGGGCCAGAAAGCTTATGATTTAGCACGCAGATTCCATGAAAGAACCCCAATAGGATCAATAATTTTAACAAAACTTGATGGAACAGCAAAAGGTGGAGGAGCTCTTTCAGCTGTCGCAGCTACAGGTGCTAAGATAAAATTTATCAGTGATGGCGAGAAGCTTGAGGACTTTGAAGTGTTTAATGCTAAGAAGTATGTTGCACGACTTCTCGGGCTAGGTGATCTAGAAACACTTCTTGAGAAATTTAAGGCATTAGAAGAAAGCAGAGAGCTAGAAAAAAGATTAGAAAGAGCACTAGCTACGGGTAGATTAACGCTACGCGATGTCTACGCGCAAATTCAATCCCTAAAGAAGTTAGGTCCGTTAAGAAAGGTTCTTCAGTTAATACCCGGTATTTCTATGTTGCCGATAGATGATGAACGTCTTAGAATTTCAGAAAAGAAAATGGCTAAATGGTTGAACATAATGAACTCAATGACCTATGAGGAACTAGACAATCCATCCTTAATTGACAAGAGAAGAATACGCAGAATAGCTTTGGGTTCTGGAGCTACTATAGAGGAGGTTAAGGAACTACTTCAATACTACGAAACCATTAGGAAATTAATTAAGAATGTAAAGAGAAGAAAAGGTCTTCTAAAGCGTCTGGGGATGCTGGGTGACTTGCGCACTATATGATGAATATATTTTAGCCAGTGCTTTAAGAGTACTAAGAATTTTTCCTCTTTGTGATAGGTGTTTAGGCAGACTTTTTGCACGATATGGGATTAATCTAAGTAATGAATTAAGAGGTAAGTCAATAAAAACATATATTGCCATGATGCTTGCTGAAAAATTAAGTAGGGGAGAGGATGTAATTGAATTAATTAGGGAATTGGGACCTAATACAGGCTATCCTGTATCAGAATTGTATAAGAAATATGTTAGTAGTAATTTAATTATTAAAAAGTGCTATGTGTGTGGCAATAAATTAAATACATTAATTGCTGAGTTAGCTATTCGTGCTAGAGAAGCATTAAGGAAAACTAGAGCTTCAACATTTTTGGTAGGAGTTAAAAAGGATTCCATCATAGAACAAAAAGAAAAGGAGATTGCTGGCATATCAGGCATAGACTCATGGGAGAGCATTAGGAGAGAAGTGAAACGTGAGGTAGGCAAAAAGATTCAGGTATCATTAGGCCTTAAGCCTGACTTTAAGAACCCGGATGTCATTGTGATACTTGACCTTGATAAAATTGAGGTTAATGTTATCTTAATGCCTCTTTACCTAAAGGGTAAGTATCTCAAGATAGGTAGATATATTTCGCAAATGATATGGATTAAAAGAAATGGTACAAAGAAGTATAAATTGTCTATAGAAGAAGAGTGTAGGAAATTATTAGATTTAGTTAGTGGTTTAGATATAAAGATTCATGCATCAGGCAGAGAGGATGTCGATGCAAGAATGTTAGGCAGTGGCAGGCCTCTAATCATTGAGATACGCAATCCAAAGAATAGAAATGTTGGCTTAAGTAAAATTCATGAAGTCTTTATGGAAAACCCATGGATTCGTGTAGTAATTGAAGAGAAGGCAAGTCCTTCTGCTGTGACTAAGCTGAAGCAGTCAAATCCTTGTAAAGCGTACAGAGTTGTTGCATTTAGTGAGGAAAAAGTAAGTGATATGGAACTGCATAATCTAAGAAAATTCTTTATGAATAGAACAATAAAGCAGCTAACACCGAAACGCGTCCTCAGCAGGAAAAAAGAGGTTTTGAGAATTAAGAAAGTCTACGAGGTTGATGCAAGACTACTTCATCCTAACTTAATAGAATTTATTATATGGTGTGATAGTGGATTGTATGTTAAGGAGCTGGTACATGGTGACGACGGTCGCACTACACCAAGTTTTGCTGAGTTTCTTCATAAGAATCTCACGGTGCTGTTCCTTGATGTACTTAAGATAGGATCAATTAAACTGCCTTAAGTTTATAAGGATTACTCTTAAAGAGTTCTTAGGTGCGTGATGTGGTTAAGGCGTCAAGAGGATTTAGGCACAGAACAAGAAAAGTGCTGAAAAAGAGTATTAGAGAAAAAGGAGCTATACCTCCGCTGAGTTTACTATTACATGAATATAGAGTTGGTGATAAGG
>CAYZJX010000133.1:0-3445 GCA_964479035.1 uncultured Desulfurococcaceae archaeon | reverse complement strand
CAACATTGTTTTCAACAGCTTTAATCAAACGCCTCTCAGCATCACTCCAAACACTCAACGGCCCCTCAAAAATAGCCAGCCTCTTCCTGATAGCTTCATAATTCAATCCGTAGAGAAAGCCCTCCCTGAACTGCCATCCCCTAGCCCTATCAAGCCTGCTCAAAACACCAGCCCTGTACAAGTCGTATAGTCGATTCTTAACAGCCTTCAAGGAAACGCTTCGGCCAAGCAAACTGCAAATCCGCCTGTGAACCTCACGTGGAAATAATGCGACTTCACTTTCCCTCATAACCTTCAATATAAGTTCCCTGATAGTCGGCTCCTTCTTGACATCCCCGCTGTAAAGTATGAAGCGGCTGACAAGCAAACGTCCATCACCAGCCCTCCACTTAACAACTTTAACAGCATTCTCAACACGCGAATAGGCAACTTCACTACCCTTCTAAGCAGAGTCAAAACGACACCCACTAGATGGAAATTAATGAAACACCTTCAGCATGTACTCCAAGTACTCAAACTTCTTCTCCTTAATCAAACTCAGCAAATAGTGAAGCTCCTCAATACACTGCCTAACAGTCTTCAAATTCTTTATCTTTTATAGGGTGCTCGAAAAGTTTTCTATGTTGTGTGATCAAGTTAAGGAGTTCGAGTCCTTACAGTATAATTATTGTGTGAATGTTTTGCTGCTCTTGGTTTTGATGTTTTTAGGAGATTTGATATGATTTGAACCCTATCCCTAAAATTCTATGAACCACATCTCGGGTTTTTATAAGGAAACTTTAAATGAATAAGCTATGTGATGAACTCTAATATGCTTTTATCTCACACTGAACTCTACAAAGGAGGATTTAAAAAGAAAATTTAAGTGAGGTAATTCTGATTTGTAGAGCTCAAATTGGTGGTCTGGGACTTTCATTGGCCTCGTATACTTTTATTTTTTGAAGGACGTAGACACTAAACTGACTAAGTACATAACCAATTGGCATATTTAGCTGGTGAGAATCTATATACGAGTGAGCAAGTTTTAATTCATCTTTACCGTCAAATTGTATTTGACATTTAGCGTTCTTATCCCTTATTGTTGTAGGGATGTCTCCACCATTCCCCATGTATGTAGCAGTAATACCATTAACGATATAAGCTTCTTTTGTTGCATTAACATTCCATATTGCCATGACAGGATTATAGTACTCACTTAGAGCATATTCACCCTCTAATGGATTCGCAATATAGATCCACCTTAGCCAGTGTCTATAAAGAGTGTAACATAGTTGTGGCGGTCTAGGGTAGGTGGGAGGCATTACGACGTAAGAAGATGGGGAGGGTATAGTAGTTATGGGTTTGCTCATACTATCGGAATGTAAATAAATTCCTTTATGTATATAGAATAAGTTGTTTTCGGTTTTTAGTTTAAAAGACGTTATCATGCAGAATACATTTTGCCTTCTTCCTTTAATTATGAAGTTAGGAACTATTCGCATTTTAGGTGTAATTGAGAATATTTCTGAAAGTTTCCTTGTAATATTACACTGGAGAAGTATATGCACAATTCCCTTATTCTCGCCAGGATACCAGGTTCTTACCCCTATTATTTGAGGATAAATTCTCACCTCTAAATCTCCTGAAGTTTCATTGAAATACAGTTTCACTCCAGGATGCTCTTCGTAAGAATACCAATTAACAAATAATTTAAAATCATCACGCTTAATTCCAAGATCAACTCTCAGCTTATCTCTGACAACAATCTCAGTAGAAGATACATCAGAAGACCAGCGAATGTATATCCTATAATAGCTGATGGTATAAAAGGGATACATGATATCAGTATAGGGATCAGCAGGATATATATAAACCTGATATGTTGGATCAGTAGTTTGCTTGTATTGATCCAATATTGCAAGTTCAATGATCCCACCACTGTCTGATTCACAATAGGAAGATGGTACTAAAAGCATTGAAAAAATTGTTAATACTATTACTAAAGTTACTTTCTTACATGACATAAAAACACCTAGAAGCAAATATCTTAATAACTAATATATAAGTATTATCATCTAAGTTAATATTAATCTTTTATGAGCCACTTCCCTAACATCCAAATTCTAGCCTAACCAAACATAATGCAACTAAGTCAGATTAGGCTTTAAGTAACACAATTTTCAGCTAGACTGAAGGGCTTATAAGGGCGGAATATGCGCGGGGATTTGAAGACGCCCTAGAACTAGCCCGCCTAAAATTAAAAATTAGAAGCAAACAAGCAGTGCAGAAAAGAAATAGAATACTTGCCAAGTTTAATTATAAAGATGAGGAAGTGTATGTCTATAGAACTAATCCAATAGACTCCGACACTGATGACGACGAATTAAACGATGGAGTGGAAGTAAAAACCTATGGAACTGATCCTCATGCTCCAGATAGCGATGGAGACGGATTAAAGGATGAGAGAGAAGTTCACGGTTGGAACATAATAGTTAATGAACAAAGGCGCGAACAATTAGTGCAGCCTTTCTAGTACACGAGTCAAGAGCAAAGGTTGTTGGAAGCAAAAGCTTGGAAGGCTGGAGGCTTCATGCTCAGCGTTGGTTTAGTTGCTACGATATCTCACGCAGCCTGGATACAAGCGAGTCCCGTACATTATTCGGACTTTGGTGGTAAGTCATTATTATTTCTCCAAAGATGGAGGTGACCTCTTCTAGCAGCTCTTTATTCTCCCTTAACGATGCTATTCTCTCAGAACTCGGATTATTCGCGAAGCTATTGAGGTACACTTCTAGGTTGCTTAAAGCCACGTGCAACACGTATATCTTCAGATCCCTTTCGCTGGTGTGCAGGACGAGGAGAGCCGTCGCGGCCACTGTTGAGTGCTCGGCTGCATTTCTAGCCGTTATCTCCATAAGGTGAATATCAGGGTTGTTGTCCAAGAGGTATAGGAGTAGCTCTATTTCACTCTTCAAGTATCGCATGCTTTTAATGGCTATACTCCAAGTTGTGTACCTGTATCTACCGCCTAGATCTTCGTACTTGAGATATAGCCAAGCTAAACCAGCAGCTTCAGCGATCAGGGCTATGACGATTAAAGCGCACAGGAGCCTCGTATTTAATTTAACAAGCCTCATGAAAACCCCAAAACAGTATTCTTCATGATGACCGTTAAAATAAGTTTCTCCGTCACTAGCTCCACTTACCGAAATACAATAGGCCTATCGGGAAAACGACTAAGCACCTAGCAATCCAGTTTTCACTCTCTCATTTTAATTAACATTCTTAGTCCACTAATCTACAACATACTTACTTATATTGAGCCATTCAATCGATACTTGGCCATTATTATAACATTTATACGTAACCATCACCATCAACTATCTAAAAATTAAAATTTTTCCTAAAATATAATTTTTGTGAAAAATATGAGAAGATGGTTTGTAAGTATTTGTAAAAAACGTTA
>CAYZJX010000132.1:0-3468 GCA_964479035.1 uncultured Desulfurococcaceae archaeon | reverse complement strand
CTGCATCGCTTGTATTCTTAAGAACTGCTTTTAGAGCATCGTAATTACCGTGTATATCAGCAAGAACAGCTATCTTCAAGTAGGAACCCCAGGTAGTAATTAAGGACGGACTCAAAAGTACTTACTCAAATTTCGGAAGTGCGGGCCTGCTTAATAAATACTATGAATACTATAGTTATGGCTGTGGCTAAAGCCACAGCTATTGCAGTAGTTACAAGCAGAAGATTCCCTGATACATCGCCCTCAATAGGAGGTTCTCCCGGCGGATCGGTAGGCAACTTATCTAATGGGTAATCCCAGCTGCACCCTCCAGCATCCTTAATGAGATATCCTCCCTCAATCAGCCCCTTACTGACTAGTTCTGCATAAGGATACCATGATCCCTTCCAGTAAACAAGCCTCTCATTCCAACCTGCGAGCCCTGGCTCAGCCTTAGCAGCTAGATTAAGTACGTCATCCTTAGTAAGACCTTCAATAACGCCTAATTCGCTCAGCCACCTGAGCTCGTACATAAAAGCCTCTTTAAGTACTTCATCACCTACAGCAGGCTTGAGCAGCGAAGTCTTAGCAGGGAAGCACCCCAACCCGACGCTGCTTACAGTGCCTCTACCAAGGTTAAATGCTCTGTAAAGTAACTTATCAATTTCCGCCACTACCTCACCTGACTTCCCATTTGTACGTATGCCAAGCTGAGTCCCTTCTGCTACCTCAGATATGTAGACCTTTGCTGTTATGTTACCTATGACTTTTTCTAGGTATCCCTTAACGGATTTGTTTTCTGAATATTCAATACTTACGTACCACCCCAACTCTTTCGCTACTTCCTCTACATGCTTCAGGTTTATGGAGCGTGACCCCAGTACTATGTCTGCGCCACAGTTAATGACAGTTTTATTTACCTGAGCTAAGGGGGATTCTACACGTACTGCTAAGTAGTGAGGGGCAGTATCTGAGTAGACAAGCTTCTGCAGTGATAGCACAACTACTACATCCTCATGGATGTGAGATCTGTATATGTAGAGCTTCCCCTTCCTAACTATAGCTACATTCCTCAGTTTCTCAAGCTTGGATAGATCGTAGGTTGTGTCAGGTTTATTAATTACTACCTCTATTGACGCTTCATCGGTAGGGTCAAAGCAGGCATTAACACCCACTGCAGTACATGAAATCAGCATTGCTAATAGGAAAATTAAGATAGTGTTTCTAATAGCTTGAATGTCAGCCACCGAATCCACCGATTATGACTTTACTTAATCAGTAATTAAGTCTAAAGTATAGAACAGAGTATTGCAGGGTTTTGGCAAGCTGCTTAAAGCTTTGAGGGGTGTTTACTCATTAGACCTCACGAGAGCGGATCTTCAGCTACATTAAATACTTCATTCCCGACCTGCCTAATACATTATATTATATATTATTTAATATATTGTATTCAAGGTACCTCGCACACCATAGACCTGATACCCACGGTATACTACTTTATTCTACACTTTGCAGAAGTGACAGCATGTGAAAGATCATGTCAGAAAAGTTGTGAAGGCAAGGAAGACAATTCTGTACAAAAGAAGGTAATAATAGTTGACGCTATATTCGCGCTTCAAGACATAATCAGTGTTTCTCGCTTTCTACGTTACTATTTTTCACCGATTCACTCATGAGGATATTAGAGATTATCATGTCCTCTGACGTAGAGGTAGCTATTAAAGTAATCACTTCTGAAACGGTACGGTGCTAAGTAAAAGCTGTTGCTGAAGTCCCTAGCCTCACTATTATGGAGAACTGCCTTCTGTAGGAATAGGATAGCTATTGCGTCCTTACCTGCGTATAATGCATTTAGGGTTGGGCGGTTTTTACTTCAATAACATATTCCTACCCCCTTAATGCTAATATATCGTAGGTTATGCTGGCTTACCGAGTAGATCTTCTATAGACATCTTAAGATGTCTTGTTCTGTAGAATCAGGTTTTCAATGTCAAGGAAAACAAAAACATTAGTTAAAATCACCATAATGGTTTAAATAAGTATTCGCCCTTATATCTGACTACTGAAATACCTAAGTAACTTTATATTCGGTTGCATCCAAGCCGCAGTCATACTTCAATATATTGTTTATTCTGATTTTTATCAAGAAAGTTATATACACTTGATTAATAGATGTTTAATGCACTACTGTCTTTATATAATTAATAGTATCTCCTCCTCATTGCATTCTCTTGAGTCACTGTTATTAATAATGTTTTTATAAATAATTGTTTTAAGGTGAACAGCATTTATTACAGCTTACTTAAGAATCTTAAAGTACTTAAACTCAAAAATGAAGTTAATTAGTGTAGTCAGGTGAAAGTATGCAACGGTTAAAGGGTAAGGTAGCACTCATAACTGGTGCAGGTAGCGGTATTGGGCGTGCAGAAGCTATCCTATTTGCTAAGGAAGGAGCTAAAGTTATCGTTACGGATATTGATGAAGAAAAGGGTAGGGGGACTGTTAAGGAAATAATATCAAGTGGGGGTGAGGCTATATTTATGAAGCTTGACGTTACGGACCCTAAGCAATGGCAAGAAGTAGTGAACAAAGCTATAGAACAATACGGAAAAGTTGATATACTAATTAATAATGCAGGAATATTGATATCTAAGAGTATTGAGGAAATGACCATCGAAGAATGGGATAAGGTAATTAAAGTGAACTTATATGGTACTTTTTACGGATGCAAGTACATACTCCCCGCCATGAAGAGAGCTGGTGGAGGAGTTATAATTAACACAGGGTCAATAATGGCCTTCGTCGCATATCCAAATGAAGTATCTTACGAGGCATCTAAAGGCGCGGTTCGACTGCTTACTAAATCCGTAGCGATAGAGTACGCCAAATATAATATAAGAGTGAATTGCTTATGTCCAGGGAATACCCGTACCCCCATGAATGAGCCATGGATAAAGGACCCAAAGCTGAGAGAAGAGTTCTTAAGGCCGCAGATAATAAAGCGCTTCGCAGATCCCATGGAAATAGCCCACGGAGCGCTCTTCTTAGCCTCTGACGAGTCTTCATTTATGACAGGAGCAGATTTAGTTATAGATGGAGGTTATACCGCTACCTAGTGTACAGTAGCACATTTGCCCAGTCACATTGATAATAACTTATCTAAACACTAACCAACATTTTTAAACTTCTACGTAAGAGTTAAAGAGCTGGTAATCAGTTCTGGAAAAACATCATTAATGAGCTTTTTACGTGTGTAGCCATGTACTTACGCCTAGCTCCTTACCCCCCTGTAGGTGCCCAGTCAGGCCTCGGGAAGACAGGTTCTCTCTCCGCATACTTAGGGGGCCAAACTACATACGTGTCACCGTTAATTACTTGGTATACAGCATTTGCGGGATCCATGATCTTACCGTTAGGAGCAAATCTAATTCTATCTCCTGGATAGACCTCAACTGCAGGGCCTGACTTTAGATCTAGTTCAAAAGCAGC
>CAYZJX010000131.1:0-3478 GCA_964479035.1 uncultured Desulfurococcaceae archaeon | reverse complement strand
CATTACATACATATACACTTTAGTTGACCTAAGTACATCTTCTACCTCGATATACTCATTATCACTGTGAGCTAGTTCGCCATTGCCTGGCCCAAATAGCACTGTCTTAATACCTAGTGTATTTCTTAGGATTCTGGCATCAGACGCTCTAGGTGCTATGGTCACTACTGGGTCATCGCCATAGAACGCCCTAGCACCTTCCTTTACAGCACCAATTAAGTCGCTCCCGCCCTCAAGCACCGAGGGATCAAAAACTACTGGCATATTAATGCCGAACTTCTCAATACCTAAATCATTAAGTAGCTTTTCTACTGCTGCCACCACGTCTTCAAGTTTAACTCCTGGAAGAACCCTAAAGTCAATAACCACTTCACATTCGTCTGGTATTACATTGGCCTTAAACCCACCGCTAATCATTGTTGCTGAGTATACGGTCTCAGTTAGCGCCTTGAGGTAATGAATAAACTCACTCTTAGGTACATTACTTTGTAGTCGAAGCCCCTTCGCAGCAAACCGCCTTATTAACTCATATTTAGATATTGGAGGCTTAACCTTAGGTAGCTTTAATTTCCTTAAGTTATGCACGAAATTACAAGCTAATTCGACAGCATTCTCCCCCAAGGAAGGTATACTAGAGTGAGCTTTCTTTCCATAAATCTTCACATGCACCTCATAATCACCCTTCTCGCCAATAACTATGGTCTTACCCACACCGCTAATTCCTGCAGGCTCACCTATTATTGCGTAGTCGGCCCTTAATGCCTCACTCTTTACTTTAACTAAATACTTAAGGCCGTAGTCACTGTTCATTTCTTCATCAGCTGTAGCAGCCATAACCACTCTACCGCTAGTCTCCTTAAGCAGTATTTCAGATCTCATGTACAGAATTATACTCATTATCATTGCAGCTAACCCGCCTTTCATGTCGACAGCACCCCTACCATAGACCCTGCCATTAACTAGTGTAGCACTTAATGGGTCGTACTTCCACTTAGATAAGTCACCGGGAGGAACTACATCCATGTGACCATTAAATAATACGGTCTTACCGCCTCCGAAGTCAACAGTAAAAACTATATTAGCTCTCTTAGGTGCTGACTCAATAACCTCATACTCAATACCTATTTCTTTGAGCTTATCAGCAATTACTCCAGCAACCTCAGCTTCATTGCCTGGGGGATTGTATGACTCCGCCCTAATTAAGTCCTGTAGGAAATGAACTATTTCGTTTCTACACGAGTTAACTAACTTGTTAATAAATTCGTAAGTCGTGCATGCACCATATATGAGTTTGAGAAGAAGTAAATAACTTCAAGCTAATTTCTGCTAATGATATCGTTAAATACTTCTAGATGAGAACCAAATATTTCATAAAACTTCCCCTCATACATTCTGGATATCCTTACTAAATACTCTCTTTGTACTTCATCTAATTTCTCATCAGATAAGTAGATTGGGCATGGGTCATAGTAGTCCAGTCCTCTAATTACAGAAGTTGCGAAGTGCCATAAAGTCTTCATGGCTTTTCGACCCTTAACTAACTTTCTGCTAGCACCTACTGAGGAGTATGAGCAGTGAACTACATAAATAGAATTAATTCTTGCAGGAAGTGCTGACTTTACTCTCTTGCTCAAATCAACTATTAAATATCCGTGTCTCGTCACGCCATCAGGTTTAAGCCTCAGGTTTAGGTCATACTTAGTTAGTGTGTAGGGGTCTAAAACTAAGACATCGGTACCCCCGATTACTTCAATATATTCACTACTAATACGTACTATAGTGTTTTCTGTGGTTAGAGGAATATACTCCTTAGCTAAGGCTATAGTTAATATACTGCTCTTACCTCCATGAGGATACCCTAAAATCAGGTAAGCATTACCGCTGCCATCTGTAAATGAAACTGTGTCGGTAAGCATTAAGTATTCTTTCTTTAGGTACTGCCTTGAGAAAACCTGTAGAATAAAGAAGTACGGGGGTTCACATACATACGGCTCAGGTGCTGGTGACGTTACCTTAAATTCGTCAGTATTTCCTAGCGAATAATTATGAATCTTAAACTCGCCCGAGCTTAAGTTCCACCAAATACGTGCATCATAATAACCTCCGGAATACTCGCTAATAGTGAACGCTGGTATATAGCGCCTAGCGAAGAGGTTCCTTAACCCTTCCGCAACCTTGCTTAAGTCACTGCTTGATTCAATCAGTACCCTAGCTCCGTACGATTCTAGGAGCAGGCTCATGTTGTCCCCTAGAAATTTAGGGTGAGGGGTAAATAAGAGATATTTTTAATATCTTAAGGAGGCAGTTAGGGATAAATGCCATCGAGAGCACTACTAATATTAGCTGGGGGAAGTGGCAGTAGGTTAGGACATATTTACAAGCCAGTATTAGCTTTTAAAGGCATGCCAGTTATTTTAAAGGTCATTAGTTGCTTTACGCGGTTCATTAATGAAGTAATAGTGTCTGTCAGAAATAAAGAGCAGGTTCGCGTGCTTGCCAATATCCTTCCCTGCTCAGTAAGAGTGATTACTGACGTCATAAGCAATTATGGACCTCTAGCAGGTATCTATACAGGACTTCTAAATATAACAAGTGACTTAACCTATATTGCACCAGCTGACATGCCGTATATTTCATTGAGAACCTATTTGAGACTTGAGGAATTCGTTCTTGCAGGTTATGAAGCTGCGGTACCTGAGTGGCCTAATGGCTATATTGAACCACTGAATACTGTAGTAATAAGTAAGGTAGCGCTGAAGGCGGCTGCTAAGCTACTGGATGTAGGTATTAAGAGGGTTTCTCAACTATATACGCTTTTGCGGACTGCTCATGTACCCGTGCACTACTTAACAAATAATCCTAGTGCCGAGTTCCTAAATTTAAATAAATTGAATGACTTAAGAGAAAATCCGTAACTGCTGCGGCGGTATTCCATGGATTCTCAGGGTACTGGCTCAGGCACCGTGTACCTCATCATTCTCCACATAATATATGCTACTATACCAAAGACTACAAGCATGAAGACCACACCGATAAGTACTACGGCTGTTGCTGCACCCTGACCGGTAAAGCATATCGGGATGGGGCCTATTATTATGCAGCCTGCACCGCCTACATCACCTTCAGGTGGTGCACCCATTAAGAATGATGCAATGACTAATAGTACACCAGCTATGATGAGCATAAAGCCGACAGTAGTCAGTGCTCTCACAGCTACCTCACCCCACCAGGCACTGCTACGTAGCCACTAGTAATCAGGAATACTACTAACACAATAATAGTTAATACAGCACCTATTATCGCAGCAGCAAGCGCTGTTTTCTTATCGGTACCAAACACTATTGGTATAGGACCAACAATTACTACACCGCCGCCACTAACCTTAGCTTCACGATCTTCAGGTACTGGCCTCATGTGACTAAATATCAGTGATAGCATAACTATAATGAATCCTACGAAGATTAGCAGCATACCTAAG
>CAYZJX010000130.1:0-3528 GCA_964479035.1 uncultured Desulfurococcaceae archaeon | reverse complement strand
AAGTAATACTACAAGAGCCATTGCTACAATAACCACTAAGACTAAAGCTATGTAGGTACCCCAGTTCTGAATGCCCGGAGTGGGCGTAGTAGTATGTATGGGGGCTGTATGGGAAGTAACTGAAGTAGTTAATGCAGGCGAAGTCTTTGTAGCAGGTGTAGTTGGGGTGCTTGTCCCAGTCTGTGTAGTGGGTTGTGATGTAATTACTGAGGTTGTGGGAGAGGTAGCCGGAGATGATGAGGTCGTCCCTGTAGGTGACGTAGTTTCCGTAGTAGTCGCTGGAATAGTCGTAGTTGTTTCTGTAATTATTGGTGGAAGGAACTGTATTAGATAGGTTCCTCCACTCCCATAAGTTAATATTAGTGTTTCATCATACATTGATACTGCAGCTGAACCATTAAAATACAGAAGTGCTGCACCCTTGGGTAAAATTACGGTAGCTGGTCCTGCCGGGGCTAATATAACCTCAACATAGTCCATTACTTGAGTTGCTACTAAGGCAGTATATGTTACCACTACATCTCTAGATGTATTGGACGTGTAAATAGCCAACGTACTTTCATTAACTAGCTCTACAGGAAGAATGCTCCCTACTTCATTAGTTGCTACGGCACTCTCAGGTACTATGCCCGTATCCACCTTAACATATACTACATAAGTCTCTTCTGCCCCGCTAATCATTAATGTAACTGAAGCACGTCCTTCAGAATCTAGTTTATATGTATAGCTAACCGTGTAGGCATGAATAACAACGGCTTGTGTAGTGAAAACTAAGACAAGGAGAAAAACAACGACCTTCGATGAACATAATAATTTTCTCATGAAATATACCCCCTAATCACATAAAATCATTCTGATATACCTTAAATTAATTTACTGTTACTTGCATGAAGCAAAATTAAAATATAATACTAATATAATACTTAAGAAATTACATAATTAATTACTTAATATGTTAAAATTCAAATATATTTCATAAAGACTTGGCTTGTACGTTATGCGTATCGAAGTTATACCTGAGCACAGCTATTATCCCGCCTAATGCTTTCAGCTTAATCGATGCAGGCGTCTCAATAGGTATTATCCTTACTATTGCTCCCCTATTTTCTGCTTCATTAAGAATTTCTTCAATTACTTCCCTGCTGTCTCCACTCAATAATTCCTCACTAACAAGTAGCTTGCTTACAGCATTAGCTTCAATAGCTAGTTTAACTGAGTCTAATCCGTAGGCCACTCGCTCGGGCTTCTTACTTAAGTACATCATAAACTCATTAAGTATTTCTTCCGCTTCTACAGCTGACACCTCCTTAAGTAAATTCTTAACTACGTCCCTCCGAATTAATTCATTAATACCTGCTCTCCCACCTGATGATACTGAGTCCACATACACTTTAACACTTCCATCACGAGGTAGAAAAGCAGATAATTTCTTAGCTATTAAGTCCTTAAGAAATGCAGGCGAACCAATTACTATGAGTTTTATTTTTTCTCTAGTTAATATAGGTTGCACTAGTTCTACTACGTATCTAACTACTCTTACTACTGAATTTGGATCATTACTTGACACGCCCGGCAGTGACTTATCTATTAGGTACCTAATTCCTTGACGGTACAAAATTGCTACTGATGCTTCATCGAAATCAGCAGCTAAAAGTAGTGCATTAACCCACCTTCCACTAGCTCTTCTAAGCCTCTGCAGTTGCGACTTACTCCATGATTCCTTAACTATGCTTACCTCTGTACCTACGTCAATATTTAGTGTATGGTGTGATCCCTTTAATCCGTAACCATCGGGAGCGTCTATTATTATGCCGTGAATCCTAAGTCTTGTAGCAAATGGCTGAAAGTGAATGTTCTTTACTCTAATAGCTATAAACATAGGCAACCTCCTCTTACCTTCGCCGTCGCTTTTCACATCCATTAAGGTCTTAGCTACTACTACGTCTCCTTCATTAATTATAGTCTTAAGTACCCATAGGTCGTCGGCATTTTCTATCCTTACTTTTACTACACCCTTTCTTAAATCCTCAAATACTACCTTCAATAACCTACCCTACTATCATGTGAGGTTACTAAATTAATTAACTTAAATTAAAGAATCTTAAATCATCATAAGCTTTATAGGCCCGCCAATACTAATACATATTGCTGTGAGGTGATAATGAGATGCGTAAGAAAACCCGCATAAAAGCTTTATTAACTGAAGGATTTAAGATAGAAGCTATAGCAAGAAATCATAAAATAATAATGGATCTCCCACTACCTTTCGGTAATGATGCTGGTCCAACACCTGTGGATTTACTTTTAGCATCACTAGCCGGGTGTTATGGAATAGTGTCAAGATATCATGCACCTAAGCATAGCATAGAAATAAAGAGCATGAACATAATTATTGAAGCAGAATATGATACGGCAGGCTTTGAAGGTGAGGATGTTAAGCCCGGATTACAAAGCATTAACATTATCGTAGAGATTAATTCACCTAATAGCGAGGAGGAAATCAAGAGATTTATGGAGTTTGTTAAGAAGCACTGCCCGATCGAGGACACATTAAAGAGCCGAACACCCATAAATACAGTAATTATGAAGAAGTAAGTGCTTCCGCATAGTAGGTACTGAGAAACCATATTTCAATAATTTTATTAAAAACACTGGAGCTTTAATTAAGGTACCTTAAAATGCTGAAAATTATAGCTGATAGAGTCAGTACTGCGGAAAAGTACGCACTACTTGATGAATATGTAATTAAAGTAGTTAAAGCAGGGGATATAATTGATTTTGCAAGCGGGTCCCCAGACCCTAGATTGCTTCCTAAGGAAGAAATAAAGAAAATAGCTATAGAGGTAATTGATGAGTACGGTCCTGAAGCATTTTCTTATCCTCCACCAGTAGGTCTTAAAAAATTAAGGAATGCAATCAAATCGTTTCTGACCGACTTAGGCGTCAGTATACCTAGCTCTAAAGTTGTAGTAACTAGTGGAGCGGTAAGAGCTATAGAATTAGCTGGTACTCTACTACTTGATAAGAATTCCTATGCGGTTGCTGAAGAACCAACATACTCTCAAGCACTCTACCCACTGTACCTAATGAGTAGGGAAGTCAAGTATATTCCACTTAAAGATTACAGGGACCTTAGTACTGAAGCCTTATCCGCCTTACTCAGAAAGTCCCCTATTAAAATATACTACACGATACCTACAGGACATAACCCAACTGGAACAACATTTAATAGCAGAATAAGAAACGAAGTAGCTGAATTAATGCATGAATACAATGCAGCGATTATTGAAGATGATGTTTATAGAACAGTGTTAGGTGGTGAAGCACCAGAACCCATCTCAGCTATATGTGCCAGGCGATCACATCCATACATATACTTGAGTTCACTCAGTAAAGTCCTGGCTCCCGGACTCAGGATAGCATATATGCTTGTTCCCGAAGAATTATTTCCTCACATAAGGGCAGTAGCTAGTAATACATTAACATTAAGCCCACTAACTATGCTGATAGCTTACGAGGCCATAAGAT
>CAYZJX010000129.1:0-3540 GCA_964479035.1 uncultured Desulfurococcaceae archaeon | reverse complement strand
GCTGAAGCAGAAGGAAGAAGGTCCCCGAGGGAGTGAGGCATGCCGGGCTTTAATCCATATGAGGTGAGGAAGGACTTCCCAATATTAAATAGGAAGGTAAATGACAGACCCCTAGTCTATCTTGATAATGCAGCAACTACTCAGAAGCCTAAGCAGGTTATTGCTGCCATAGTTAAGTACTACTTCTGGCACAATGCAAACGTGCACAGAGGGTTCCACACACTGAGTCAGGAAGCTAGCGAAGAGTATGAGAGAGCTCATGAAGTAATTGCTCACTTCATTAATGCCTACTCATGGGAGGAGGTGGTCTTCACCTTTAATTCCACTGAGTCAGCTAATTTAGTAGCCTACACTTGGGGCATGAAGAACGTAGGTCCTGGCGACGAAATAGTTATGACTGTTATGGAGCACCACAGCAACATGCTGCCTTGGAGGAAGTTAGCTAAGTTAAAGGGAGCTAAGGTCAGGTACGTGGACATAACGGATAATGGACTCCTAAAGTATGAGGAGTTCGAGAAGCTAATTACTGAGCGAACCAAGGTCGTGGCTGTCACGATGATGAGTAATGTTTTGGGAACTATTAATGATGTTAAGCGGATTGCTAAGCTGGCACGTGAGGTAGGTGCTGTAGTTATTGCTGACGGTGCTCAGGCAGTACCGCACATGCCAGTAAATGTCAGGGAGTTAGGCGTGGACTTCCTAATATTTAGTGGCCACAAGATGTTGGGGCCTACGGGAATAGGTGTACTTTGGGGTAGGAGGGACGTTCTGGAGGAGTTAGAACCATTTAAGTGTGGTGGCGACACAATCAAGGATGTTACACTTGATGATGTAGTCTGGCACGACCTGCCTTGGAGGTTTGAGGCAGGAACCCCTAACATTGCTGGTGGAATAGGTCTGGCTGCAGCTGCTGAGTACTTAATGAGGCTGGGTATGGAGAATGTGAGAGAGCATGAGAAGCAGCTGACACTCTACACTTTCAAGAGGTTTGAGGAGTTAGGTGTTGATGTCGAGATATATGGACCGAGAAACGTTGAGGTCAGAGGTGGTGTGGTATCATTTAATGTTAAGGGACTCCATCACCATACCGTAGGTAAGGCTCTGGACTTAATGGGCATAGCTGTTAGGACTGGAATGCACTGTGCTCACCCTCTACACTACAGGTTAGGGCTTAAGGGTACTGTCAGAGCCAGCTACTATATATACAACACTGAAGAGGATGTTGACGCTTTAGTTGATTCATTAAAGCTCATCATTAAGTTAAGGAGTAGACTTGCTAAGGAACGGGTAGAGGACGTATGTACGGGTGGTTAAAAATACCGGGCAGCAATCTTAGATGATTTAGGAAATAAAATTAAGTTATTTTTACTTAGGTAGGTTAGCTGTTATTACTCTAAGTGCATTCTCGTATGCTACTTTTCTTAAGTCACTGTCTGATAGTCCCTTATTCTTTAGTTTCTCTAGTAACCCCTGTATTTTATCTATTGACTCAAGTCCTTCAGGAGCTGGCAGTCCTAAGAGGCCCATGAAGTCTGTTCCTATTGCAATAATGTCCGCACCGTATCTCTCGTAGATGTAGAGGAAGTGCTGGATTAGGTCATCTAGTGATGGCTTGGGCTTCTTGGCGATTAGGGGTCCTATCACTGATAGCCCTATTACTCCCTTATTCTTGCTTAAGGCCTCTAGTATTTCATCATCTACATTTCTGGGTGTGTCCACAAATTTGCGTATGTTTGCATGGCTTATCATGACTGGCTTGTTTGATGTCTCTATTGCCTCAAGAGCTGTTTTCTTGCTGGCGTGAGCTAAGTCAATAATTATACCGAGTTTATTCGCCATCTTAACGAGCTCCTCCCCCTCAGGTGTTAGGCCAAAATCTTTCTTTGTACCGCAGCCAGAGCCGTACTTGTTGTTGTAGTTCCATGTAATACCTATGCTCCTCAGCCCGAGCTTTTTTAGTAGAACTAGGTCGTAGGGGTCGTCAATAGGTTCAGTGCCTTCCAGGTGTATTAAGAACCCTACTTTGGTGTCCTCCCTAAGAACTTTCTCTACGTCACCTGCTGTCTCAACTAAAGTAATTTCATCATAAGTCTCAGCAAGTCTATAGTAGATAGTGAAGTGCTCAAAAATTATTGACTGAGGAACCCTATACCCTATAGCAGGTAACCACTTACCGTAAATCTCCTCCAGCTTCTTAGACTCTTCAGGGCGGAACGTCTCAACGCCTGGGAAAATAGCTGCGAACACGAGTTTTACATTACCTTTAATGTACTTAGGTATATCTACATCACGGCCTGCAATGTCCGCACTGAAGTCACCTAGTGGCTCACCACCCCCATGATAAAGGAAGTAAGCTGATACGTCTTCATGTAAATCAATAACAGGTAATTTCATGAAGTACACCACAGGATTTCTTATGTGTAATTAAGTAATTAATTTTGCTCTATCAAATAACTGCTGCCACCTAACTTAATGCTTAGTAATCTAAGTTTAAGTAGTAATAACTTTATGAAGAAGTTTTCTTAGACAATACGTTAGTAGAATACCTCGTACAACATACGGATACTGAGCAAATATCGAAGATAACTGCATAGATTATTGAAGTAACTGGGGGGAGGAACTAATTTAAATGTTTTTGCATTAAGTAACATATCAGCTAGTAATAGTATTTATTTGGGTACTTTAAATAATTTAAAGAACTACTTTTATAAACCCCTCCTGGTAGTGAATACGGTGATATCATCCCTACCGGTAGGAGGTACGGCATCTTCTATCGGTGGTTGCTGCCGGCTATAATATTCCAGTCTGTATTCATGGGCGGTGGCTTCACTACTGGACGTGAGGTAATGGAGTACTGCGGTAAGTACGGAACCCTGGGAATCTACAGTATTATGGGTGCTACTCTAGGATTCCTAATATCTACAGTGCTTTCGTATGAGTTAGCTAGAGTAACTAAAAGTTTTGACTACAGATCCTTAATGAAGCAAATACTCTGGAAGGCCTGGCCCGCATTCGAGATTAGCTATATTATCCTAGCAATAATAGTCATAGCAGTAGTTGGTTCTGCTGCAGCCAGCATATTCGAGGACATGACAGGCATCCCCTATATTGTAGGAGCGGTAATCGTTATTGGGCTAGTAGGTATTCTTCACTTCTGGGGTAGGGCAGCAATAGAGTGGTTCGAGACTATAGGAACGGTAATCCTATACATAATGTACGCCATATTGTGGGCTATAACTATAGCTGCTACATGGGGACACGCTAGTGAAGTATTGAGTAGCGGGCTTGCTGAGGGAACACCTTCAGATACTTTCGTGGCAGGCATCCAGTACTTTGCCTACAACATGGTTGTTATACCTGCAGTTCTATTCACTCTAGACAGGCTAGAGGAGAGAAAGGACTCTCTCATGGCTGGGTTCTTCTCAACACTACTAATAATGATAGCCTTCACACTGACTTGGTTATCAATACTAGGGTTCTACCCTGACCCTGAAGTAATAGGTGCTCCGGTACCATGGTTTGCCATAATGAAGAAGATTG
>CAYZJX010000128.1:2474-3548 GCA_964479035.1 uncultured Desulfurococcaceae archaeon | reverse complement strand
ATGCCGGGTCTCTCGTAAAGTATACTCCAGTACCTGAGTCCCAGCCCATGTTACCGAATACCATGGTTACTATGTTTACTGCCGTGCAGTCGGCAACATCGGGTGTTATATTATTTGCAATTCTATAGTATATAGCTCTTGGATTCATCCAGGATCTAAAAACAGCCTTTATAGCTAGTTCCAGTTGTCTCCAAGGATCGTGAGGAAACTCACCCTTCTGCTCTTTAATTATCTTCTTAAATTCCTCTACAACTTTCTTTAAGTAATCAATAGCTAGCTTCCATGAGTTAGGTGCTGCGTCACTCGGTGGCTGCGCATCTAGCCTTAACGTATACTTTGGATACTTGCACTTTATTGCTTCAAGTTCTTCAGGATACCTACTTTCTACTTCCTTCCTGAACTCCTTATCGTACTTCTCAAATGCTTCGTCAAATACCTTCTCGTCAATACCAAGAACTATCCTACCGAACATTTGCAGGAATCTCCTGTATGCGTCGTAAGCAAACCACTCATTATTAGATAGCTTAGCTAGTCCCTTAACGGTTTCGTCATTAAGGCCCAAATTTAGGACGGTGTCCATCATGCCGGGCATTGAGACTGCCGCACCTGACCTAACAGATACTAGGAGTGGGTTCTCCACAGAGCCGAATCCTTTCCCAGTTTTCTCCTCTAATTTCTTCATGTGTTCTTTAACCTGCTCCATTAATCCTTCAGGCAGATCAAGGGAATCTATTATCTCCCATACTCGCTTAATTATTTCGTCCCTAACACTGGGTGGGGGATTCCTCTCAAGCTCCTTAACTAACTTCTCCATCTCCTCTCTCCTAGGACCGTAGAAGTCCCTGCAAGCCTCGGTCGTTATTGTAAAACCTGGAGGTACTGGTAGCCCTAGCTGAGTCATTTGAGCTAGTGACGAGCCCTTACCGCCAAGTAGCTTCTTATCTTTCCAATTTCCCTCCTCAAAGGAGTATATGTACTTCCTAACCATACTTACACCCTCTGCTATGTTCAGAAAACAGAATATGTAAGCAATTAAAAACTTGTTTAATACATTCTACATTAAATTTGTCATGA
>CAYZJX010000128.1:0-2374 GCA_964479035.1 uncultured Desulfurococcaceae archaeon | reverse complement strand
AATATGTAAGCAATTAAAAACTTGTTTAATACATTCTACATTAAATTTGTCATGAGTGTTTCACCTACCCTAAAATGAAGCATTGATAATAGATTTTAGTACAGTTACGTGAATATATACTTTAAACTTGACAAACATTTATATTAACCCATAACATAAAATTGTGATTCTACTCATCAGTCTTCATATATTTTACTTCAACCTTAAGTACTATGCTTGCTGCACCACTTAACCAGTCCCACACCGTCTTAAATATTTTATACCATTTCTTGGCTACATGCAAAGTATTCGCAACCGGTGTAGTTAAGTAATATATAATTATGAAGAGCGCCGTATAAATCATTGGAGTTATTTGAATCATGTAAAAACTGTACTGAGTCTTCACACCCATCACCCACGCAAATACATACATTAAATAAGTCCCCCACGTGTAGAGGAATACAGTGCCTCTATCAGGTAGTGACTTAGCTACAGGAAGTACAAATATCGATAATGCAGCCGTCAATAGATATATGTACACATTACCTCTAGCTACTAAGTCTGCAATCCACTCACCTCTTGCTTCATCATAAATATAGTGTAGAACAAATGCATTCCTACCTACTAGCCAGTCCCAGGGCATTGCTTGTGGTGGACCGCCAGTAGTCTTTATACTTAAGTGCCAGCGGAAAGCTCCTTCTACCGAGTTGACCCACCAACTTACGAAGCCATCGTGAATTATTGTGGGTATTGCGAGGACAATAAAAACAGCTATTGGTATGTATATGAAGGCCAGAAGCACTTTAGCTGGGACCTCCTTGCGGAACCACTCAATAAGTGCTGGAACACCAGCAAATCCACCACTAAACTTACTTGAGAAAGCTAAAGCTATAGCTAATGCTGCACCAGTTAATGAATTTCTGAGTGTTAAGTATAGCGAAAGGTATGTAAATAATGCAACATAAATATCCAGCATAGCCACCATGCTCATAGATCTGAAGAGTGGGTCCATAACCGTAGCTAGAGTGGCTATGATACCCAATAGTCCCCCTATTTCATTATGAATTACCAGCTTCAATACGGCATATATCATTACGAGTATAACAGCGCCTGCTAGTATTGACGGTACTCGCCAATTTACGGGGTAATCACCAAGTACTATCATAGAAAGCATAATGAAGTATTTACATAGTGGTGGGTGCTCGTAGTTCATGTAGTCTACAATATCTCTTGAGTTCGGATAACAGTACCCAATCACGCATTTGACTACATAAGGTATAGTGCATACCTTACTTAGATTAGCAGGTGGCACGTCAACACAAACTGCTGGAAGAAAATTCCCATCTTCATTATATTGATAAAAATCAATACCCTTAATGACCACACCACCAAGATTCCTAACTTCCTCTCGAATCTTAGATTCCCATATACCGTAAATGAATGAGTTGGGTGGGCTTCTTAGAACTAATGTGGCTCTGGTACCATTCCAGTAACCGTGTGGAGTTACATTAAAGTACTTCAGAAGCATATTTCTTGAAGCACTCACATACCAACATTCATCCGATATATACTCATCAATACCTGAAACATAGGTCACACAATAAACAACATAAGCTACAATAATGGCTGCGAGCACCACGACCTCAATTAGTGTTAAGAGCTTTCTGCGTTTACTATTTACCTCCGTTCTCCATCCCTACATACATTGCCGAATCCATATAAGTTTCTTCTTGCTTAGATTAAAGTAAATGAGCCCTATGGAACACTAGTAATTCTACTCCACATGATGCGTGTTATTAAGTATTAATAGTTTAATTTTGCATTATTTTACTGCTTCGTATCAGCTACAGTCATTAGCAGATGAAGCAGCTGATTCTCCATGTATGAGACTTTTTGCCTAGCAAGCCGTATTCTAAGCAATTAGAAATTCTTCGCTATCGCAGGGCATCATCATTCTCTGGCTATGTTCACTAGGAGTCAGTGTCGGAGGTTTCGCACATCCAATTATATATGGCTAACTCGACTTTAAGTTTAGAGCCCTACAAGAAGAAAATTATACAAGCATTCAATAAAGTAAAAAGAACTATTGTGGTTTTTAGCTTCATTAATTAATAAAGTCATAATTGTGTCTTTACTTCTTCTTTGAACTTACGAATACGTATACTGTCGTTCCGCAGTTGGGGCACTTACCTCTTATAGCCTTCCTACCATTCTTTAATGTTACCTCCTCAGGGCTCTTTAAATCAACTTTCTTCCTGCACTTCACACAAAAGCCTACTACCATGGCTGTACCCTCGTTTAATTTTACGAACGTATAGGTAATAAAAATTTTGTGGAACTCACCCTTGTACATAATGGCATACTCTCATTTACTGCAGTGTTACCAGCAAATTAC
>CAYZJX010000127.1:0-3558 GCA_964479035.1 uncultured Desulfurococcaceae archaeon | reverse complement strand
GCACTACTGGAGAAGCCTAAGATAATAATTACAACTGGCGGTCTTGGTCCAACATATGATGATAGAACTTTAGAGGCAGTTGCGTTAGCTACCGATAAAAAACTTGTAATTAATAATGATGCATTCAGGATGGTTAAGGAAAAATACGATAAGGCGGGACTGCCAATGACTGAAGAAAGAATTAAGATGGCTAAGTTACCAGAAGGCGCCATACCAATACCTAATCCTGTAGGTACAGCACCGGGTTCGTGGCTAAAATACAATGAAACTGTAATTATTTCATTACCTGGAGTGCCGAGGGAACTTGAAGCAATGTGGGAATCGTGGGTTGAGCCTAGATTGAGAAAAATAGCACCAAATAGAATCGTACTAGAACATTCGTTTAAGATATCTAAGGTTCCTGAGTCCTCGGCCGCGCCAATTCTTAAGAATGTAATGAAGAAATATTGCGGAGTTTATGTTAAGACTCATCCTAAAGGACATGAGGTTAGAGGCCCCTTACTTGAAGTATATGTTATGGCGTTTGGAAATAATGAGAAGGCAGTTAACAATGTACTTGAAAGAGTGGTTAATGAATTAAAGCAGAGGTTCAAGGAACTTGGTGGAGAAATAATAAATTAGAAGTTTAAAGGTTAAATTACTTCCTTACTATAAAATTGTACAATCCAATACTTCCAGCTATTTCCTCCCACTCAATACTAAAGGGAAGAAGTAGTTGCTGTAGAACAGATTTCATTGCATCAATGTACTCATTTATATCTATGTCATCTAACTTAGCAAGTTGAATAGCTTTTACTTTATCTCTAGTTTTAGTCTTAACATATAGTATTGTATCCCCTTTACTAACCATTACCCCATACCTTCTCAATTGCTTAGCTGCCTTCACATGAATTGGTGTGGTTTTCCTGTACTCCTCTATAGGTTTATTTAATGTTGTCCTAAATGCTACATCTTCTAAGGTGAAGTCCCTGTTCTTTAACCTATAATAGAGGTTCTGTACGGTATCCTTCAAATCTTTCTTAACCTTCTCAAGTGATACTGGCGTTCCATCAATACCGCTAATTAATTCTACAACTTTAGTAAATGCTTCCTGAACCAGCTTAGGTACATTCTTTTTCTTACCTACTAGACCTTTGACATCTATCTTACCATCCTCTCGTATACCTAGGTAATTCTTCTTTAGAGCAAAAGCAACATGCTTGTAGGCCTTATCTACCTCCAGATCGAGACTGAAGCTTTCCTCAACCCATTTAATTAACTTCCTGAGTGCTTCTTCTTGAGGATTCCATATGAAAAGCGAATCTGTGTCGCCATAAAGCACCTTCAGTCCTAGCTCAGAAGCTTTAGCTAATGTTGATGTAATTACGTACCTGCCTAGCGCTGTTACAGACTCAGCCAATGAAGGTGTATATAGTGGAAACTTTTCGTGACCAAAAACCCCGTAACTTGCATTAATATATACCTTCATAGCGCTCTGTACAACATCATACCAGCTTCTTAACTCTTCGGGTAAGTTACTATCTTTAGCCATCCTCTTGTACACCTTAACTCTAATATCCCTTAGTAAACCTACTAACTCTGATGTAATACCTCGCCTGCTCATGCAGACCGTATGCAACACCTTTCCCTTTTCATCTTTAACCTCTATCAGATCCTTCTCACCGCACAAGCCCTTAGGCGGATCTATTGTTTCGTAGCTCAGGTTCCACACTTTAATAATACTCGGATATAGTGAGGCGAAGTCTAAAACTGTAACATTAAAGTAGACACCTGGTATTGGATCTATAACTATAGCTCCCGCGTACCTCTTACCTCCTACTTTAGCAGCTGTCTTTACAACACCCTTGATTTGCCTTAAGTCTTCTTCGTTAGGTATTAGGTATCCTCTTCTTCTATGCTCCCAATACATTAAGTTCTTAATCCAAGCTGATACCCTCCTTCTTGTGACATCCTCGAGACTCATCTTAGCTAATCTCATAATTAGAATCATAAGCTTCCAGACAAGGTCATTGCTGAACGTAGTTAGTTTCATTGTTAATTCAGCGTCACGGGCATTATAGTTGGCGAGCTCAGCAATAGTTAAATCACTGATACTTTCCTCGACTCTTACTTTTGTCTCACCTAGCAGTGCCTGAGCAATGGCATCAAGTGTCTTATCCTTATATGCTCCCCCGAATGCATAGTTCTGAATTGCTTCAATACTAAAGAATTTATAGAGATCTATGTGGAAGCCGTGTCTAATACTTACAAAATCCCTGACATTTTCAATAGGTACAACGTCATGATCTAGTCCAAGTACTAGTGCTCTATTATGGAGATACGGCAGGTCGAAACCGTCACCATTAAACGTAATGACCAGAGGGTACTGGTTAATTATTCTAAATACCTCTAAGATTAATGACCTCTCACTGTCAAAGACTTCGAGTTCGAATCCCTCAGGCAGCTGCTTTACGTCGCCAAATCGTACGTCTTCTCTTGCTAATGCTAACACCTTCCTTAATCCGTCATTGCTGACAAGTGCTACACTTATTATAGGATATTGAGCTTTCTCTACATCAGGTATTCTCCCTCTAAATGGAGTATAAACTTCTATATCTAGCGCAATACGCTTAATTCGCGGTGGTCTAGTCTCAAATAAGTGTATTAGCCTACTTGCAGTTTCCCTAAGTCCTTTGTCAGCATCTCTTACCACTTCTTCAAATAATTTAATAATGGCATCAGGTATCTTAGCCTCTATGCTATATGGCTTCCCATTTCTTACACCATACATCATGCCAGGTACAAGACCATTGTCAAACATGTAATTGTCATGATACTTAATCTTAGCCTCCCAAGCTTTAGGCACAAGCTTCCTTAGTCTAGGAACTGCCTGTGGGTCCTTTACAACTATTTTTGATAATCTTAGCCATTTACCAGTAAGTAAGTCATATTTTCTTACAGCTTCGACTCTAACAAATGATGAATCATTTCTAACTTTTTCTATCTCACTAATCCGTTCAGGTGGTACATTGGTTATGAAGTACGGCAGGTGACCTGTTTTATCATACCATATGCATACCTTGTTGTTTTTATCATCATAGAACTTCAAGTATACCTTAGCTGCTTTGCCTGAGTAGTATGAGCCGAGCAGGTAAGCACCATCAAGAGAATTCACTATTTCACAACAATTGTCATGTAGGTGATACTCTCTTATAGTAGAATTAACTGTACTTACACTAACCTTCACAAGGACATCATTAACTCTAACCTCTACTACTCTACACTTCTCTGAACTGCGCACATACTCAAGCAGGCTTCGTGACCTTCCTCTCCGTCCCGCACCCCTACTTAGCGACACCTTAATAATAAGCCCCTCCACTAGATGACTTAGTGAGTAACACCCTTTTAATTACTTACATACTTAGCATAAAACATTATATTAATATACCAAATAGTTCCCGCCTATAAACCAAATAAAATAAATTAAATTATTTTGTTCTCTAAAGCTAAAGTGTACTTGGGGCCCGTCGCCTAGCCAGGATAGGGCGCCGGCCTTCGGAGCCGGAGGTCCCGGGTTCA
>CAYZJX010000126.1:0-3594 GCA_964479035.1 uncultured Desulfurococcaceae archaeon | reverse complement strand
TCCGTTAATTGAGCTATGTATCCTAGACCTTAAGTACTCTCGGATATTTCTAACATCTTCATATTCAACCAAACCAAAGCACCGTTCAAGAACGTAAGTCAAGTAAGCCTTAAAATGAGTTAATTATGCTTCACCATAAATTAAAGCTAAAACACTTATCTAACACTTAAAGGTTGGGTGAAGGTGGATGGGTCAGGAGCAGAAGAAAATGGTCAGGGTTCACTTAAGAATATACGGATTAGTTCAGGGGGTATTCTTTAGGTCAACAATGAAGCAAGTAGCTAACAGACTAGGAGTTACTGGGTGGGTAAGAAACCTGCCTGACGGTAGTGTAGAAGCTGTTGTTGAAGGCCCTGAGAATAAGGTAAGGGAAATTATTAGATGGGCATACAGAGGCCCACCGCTAGCACGAGTGGAGAAAGTGGATGTTGAATGGCAGGAATATAGGGGAGAATTTAGAGACTTTAGGATAAAGTACTTCTGGTGATGGTAATGGCGCTGGAGTATGAGGTTAAGGTACCTGTTGATGACGTCGAGTCTGTGAAAGAGAAAATAATTGCAATTGGTGGTAGACTCATAGATAAGAGATACGAGGTAGATTATTACATAGATATGCGGTCATGCAGTAACGTACCTGAAGATGTTGTAGTTAGGGTCAGAAAAGTAATGCTTGAAGCAGGGAGGGTGACCGGGGAAATAACGTTTAAGGGCAGGAGAATGCACCCGGATGTTAAGGCAAGAGAAGAAATAACTGTGGGTGTAGATAACCCGGAAAAAACCGTAGCTATCTTTAGCAAACTGGGCTTTAAGGTAATTAAGGTAGAGAAAGAAAGGGAGGTATATATCTTAAGTAAGGACATGAGAATATGTGTAGACAGTGTTAAGGGACTAGGCAAGTTCATTGAGGTAGAGATAATGAATCCGCCAAGTAAAGATTACTTCATGAGCAGGCTCAATGACATACTAGTAAGGTTGTCTCTCAGGGGGAGGGAAATAATAGTTAAATCATACCTAGAGATGTTGTTAGGGCGGTGAAAATGAAGCCTGTAATAGTTCTCCTCACCGACTTCGGGCTAAGCGACCCTTACGTAGGCGTGATGAAAGGTGTAATAGCTAACATAAATCCGGACATCAGAATAATTGACTTAACCCACGACATACCAAAGTATGGAATAGAAATTGCTGCTTACGTGCTTAAGTCAACATACAAGTACTTCCCAAAGAGATCTATCTTTAATGTTGTTGTTGACCCTGGAGTTGGTTCATCAAGGAAACCGCTCATAGTCCAGAGCAGAAATTACTTATTTATCGGACCAGATAATGGTGTGTTACTTCCTGCAGCTACTGATGACGGCCTAGTAGATGCTTACGAAATAAATCCGCGCATAGCGGGCTTACCCGAAATTTCGTGGACCTTCCATGGGAGAGATATATTTGCCCCCACAGCTGCACTATTAAGTCTGGGCGTGGCACCTGACTCGCTAGGAAGTAAGGTAAACCTGAAAGAGTTAGTTAGTGTGGATGTGCCTCCTAAGAATCCAAAAATAATTTCGGAAAGCATTGTAGCTGTTCCTGTATTCTACATAGATAGTTTTGGGAATATTATCTTATCCACAGATATCAAGTCCTTAACGCGAGCTCTGAAACTTAAGCTAGGTGACATTATTGAGGTATCTACAAATCTAACTAGTAGTGGGTGGCTTAGGGCGAAAGTAGCTAGGACCTTCTCCGAGGTTAAGCCCGGCAAATTGGCAATTTATAAAGGTAGCCTCGGGCTTGCTGAAATAGCTGTTAACCTTTCCGCAGCTAGTAAAATATTGGGTGTGGGCGCTGGCGACATTATATACTTGAGGAAGGCACAGTAAGTAGATTCTTTATTTTTAATCCAGGAAAATTAAGGTAGGTGAGACCTCATGGTGTGGTCGGATGTTACGCGGGCGTTATTTCCAGGTAGGTTTCAGCCTATACACTTAGGGCATATAAGTGTAATTAAGTGGGCACTGAGCAAGGTTGATGAACTAATTATAGGTATTGGGACGGCGCAGGAGTCACACACAATAGTTAACCCGTTTACAGCAGGTGAGAGGGTAGTTATGATTAGGTTAGCCCTCAAGGAAGCGGGTGTTGACCTTGAGAGGGTTTACATAATACCAATTCCTGATATTCTAATGAATTCCGTGTGGCCGTACTACGTACAGATGTATGTACCAAAATTTAAATATGGGGTAGCTAGGAATCCACTAGTATTAAGGTTATTTAAGGATGCAGGAATAGAGGTGCTTGTGCCCCCAACATATGATAGAGTAAAGTTTTCATCAACAAGAATAAGGAAGCTTATGTTATTGGGCGATTCCTCCTGGAGGGAGCTAGTCCCTAAGTCAGTGGTTAGGTTCATCGACGAAATAGGAGGTGTTGAGAGGCTTAAGGAAGTAACAGGTGTCGATAAGTGATAGTTATTGACGGGTCATTTGGTGAAGGTGGTGGGCAAATACTGCGGACTTCCATAGCGCTCTCAGCAATATTGGGTGTGCCTATTAAAATAGCGAACATAAGAGCTAAGAGGCCTCAGCCAGGATTAAAGAGGCAGCATATGACAGCAATTACTGCGGCAGCAACTCTCTGTAATGCCGAGGTAGAGGGCCTTAAGCTTGGGTCAACGACAATAGTTTTTAAGCCTAAGGACATTAAGTCAGGTACATTTAGGTTTGATATAGGCACTGCTGGATCCATTTCGCTTGTGCTCCAAACACTTCTACCCATTATGGCTTATGCGCCTGGACCTACTGAGGTGAAAATAAGTGGAGGGACTGACGTACCTTGGTCGCCGCCAATAGACTACGTGAGGTCAGTAATTACGTACCACCTCAAACTAGTGGGATATGAGGTGAGGATCGAGTTAATTAGGAGAGGGCACTACCCGAGAGGAGGTGGTGAGGTAAGAGTGAAGGTTGACAAGCCGCCTAGAGCACTAGCTGCAGTAGAACTAATTAAGAGGGGTAATGTAAGGTACATTAAGGGAAGATCACACTGCGTTAAATTACCTAAGCACGTTGCTGAGAGGCAAGCAAAGAGTGCTAGAGAATTATTAAGTAAGGAGCTGGCGGGCATCCCAATTGAAATTGAGCTTGAGTGGTATGAGCCGAGCAAGGACCCACACTTAGGTCCAGGATCAGGGATAGTTCTTTGGGCAAGCGCAGGAGAAGCTCTCTTAGGTGCGGATGCCCTTGGAGCTAGAGGCAAGAGAGCTGAAGTGGTAGGAGAGGAGGCAGCTAAAAAATTGCTTAATGACTTAAGAACCGGAATGGCTTTAGATACTCACATGAGTGATAATATTATTCCTTACCTGGCCTTAGCCGAAGGAACCTCATCAATTGGTGGAGCCAAGCTCAGTATGCATGCATACACAAATATTTGGCTAATCAAGAAAATTCTTAATATAGAGGTAGAATATCAAGGAAATTTAAATGAGCCATTTAAACTTCGAGTGCGGGGCGCTGGGGTTAAATGCTAGCCTGCTGTGTTATAAAGTAGTATTCTTTAATCCTTAAACTTAAAAGCGATATCATTAGTATGTGGAGGGAGTGATATTAAATG
>CAYZJX010000125.1:0-3648 GCA_964479035.1 uncultured Desulfurococcaceae archaeon | reverse complement strand
CCCTTCCTGACAAGAAATTCTATTTTATTTACAATGAGCATGTCCAGCTTAACCGAAATTACGGTCGTGTCTTTAGTGCTCTTTGGCTCGAACATAAGTCTCACATCATCCCCTCACAAATATTGTAGCCACACTATTTAATCTTAACGAAAAAACATACGCTTTCCAGCTGGATAAATATTTTAATAAAGTGTCTTAATTTTAACTTAACTTAAAAATCGCATCAAGTAGACACACCAAATATGTCCTTACTTTTTTAAGTATTTGACCCACCCTACTCTTTAGATAGGGATTACTATATGGAGGATGCTGTTACAGCAATTACTAAGTACTTAGTGATTAAAAAGCTCGCTGGCGATACATTAACGATACTTGCTATTAAAGAGTACTTAATTGATGGACTTTCACCAAGCACTATAGGATATAAATATAAAATATCGAAGTTTAGGGTCAGAGGCTACATTCAGAGAATAATTGATAAAGCAAGATCTCATGTAGCTGCTACAGCTATTGTTAAGGCTGTGCTGCCGTACGTGTTAGGTGTTGACCCAATAATACTGAGAGTAGGCAATACGTACATCTGCTTGCTCTGTGATGCACACCTAAAGAGTGAGAATGTAGAGCATCACATAAGGAGAAAACACCGAGATATAGTTAATAGTATTGTTGAGCAAATAGTGCTTAAGGTTAGGAGGCATAGTCAAGTTTAATACCATTAATACTCACAACCTTAGACTTAGGGACAATATTTGAATGGCATAGGACAATTTAATGAGTACAATGTATTTATGCCTGGAAGAGGCCGTAGAGTAGTTAAGATAGCCATAGTTTACCCAAGTACTTACCAAGCCTCAATAACGAATTTATTTACTCACATAGCTTATTACTACATTTATAGAACATTAGGTGCTGGCAAGGTATTAGTAGATAGATTCACACTTGACAATGTAAGTGCAGGAGCTATAACTGGTTTGCCCTTGGGTAAATTCGACATTGCACTAGTTAGTATAGGTTTTGAAATAGATATAGTCAACTTCATAAGAATGTTGATTGATAATGGGATTATTCCTAATAAGAGAAAACGTAGTAAAGGGCCGGTACTAATTGCAGGTGGCCCTCCCCTCATAGCTAACCCCGAACCTATCATCGACATAGTCGATGCTGTCTTCATTGGAGATGGTGAAGCTTTTTTGAAGGTACTAAGTGAAATTATTGATGAATGCAGCAGTGATAGGCACTGCATATTGGAGCGCTTTAACGACACTAAGAATGGACTTTACCTAGGAAATAAAGAACGTAAAGTGAGGAAGTCCATTATAAGTAATTTAGACGATGCATTCTTTCCTACCTATCAAATAAGATCAGAAAAAGTGCAGCCAGTATATGGCGATGGCTACTACGTAGAAGCCTCACGAGGCTGTAAATGGCTATGCCCATTCTGCCTAGAGTCATATATTACTCACCCACCTCGCTATAGAAGCATTAGTAAGCTGAAGAAACTTATTGAAGAAGGCACAGCAAACCTTAAGGTACAGAGAGCTATACTCTACTCACTCTCTTATTTTGACCACCCCAATTCTTTAAAGTTACTTGAATGGCTTCTTAGTAATAACTACAGCTTTTCATTGCCTTCGGTAAGATTTGATACACTAAGTAAAAGTAAGATTGACCTAATTGCTTTAGGAGGACAGAGAACAATAACAATAGCTCCTGAAACACCCTATCCGGACTTATCATGCAGGCTACATAAGTGCTTTAGGCTAAGGGACCTGTTAGATCTCTGCGCATACGTGATAGAGAGGAAGCTTAATCTTAAATTGTACTTCATGCTTGGCGTTCCAGGCGAGAATCACTCTGAAGAAGGAATAACAAAGTTTATACGTAATATAATATCGCATACTAAGCTAATTAGGAGGAATCAAATCAGAGTAACTATTAATCCATTAATACCTAAGGCACACACACCATTTCAGTACATTCCGTTAATTAGTAAGAGCTTGTATAAGCAAAAAACTACCTACCTAAAGAAGAAACTAAACGCATTAGGCATTAGAGTAAGCATCTACGACTGGAAGTGGGCCTTCGCACAGACACTCATAGGTCTTGCAGGTAAGGATATTAGTAAATTGCTAGTAGTATGGGCACTAAAAGGTGGAGGGATAGGCTCTCTTAAAACAGCAATTAAAGAAACTAACTACGATTTCTCATACGTTCTCAAGTACAAGGACCTCAATTATGAATTCCCATGGAATAAAGTGGTTTTAGGACTTGAAGATCTAATTAAACGCGAGGCCTCAGCACTTCTTGAATATGCCCTTAAATACACTCATTAAATCGTAACTAGGAGTGCGTCATATGTCCTCATACAAAATAGGGTATTTCGCATTGATGTGACTTAGTTTTTTAAAGTAAATGTATGTGGAGTACTGCAATGGTGAGCTAATGCTAAATTTATTTAGGAGTAGAAGGTGCGTGTCTGATGACGTATTTAGCGACTTAAATAAGTTAAGCAAATGTACTGACTATGCCAGTAAAAACTCAAAGATACTGTACATGATGATTAGAAGAGCTATATTTTATGTTAGCAGGACAAACAATATGCTTTCGCTAATAAATGTTATTGGAATGTCGGTGAGTAAGTCGCCTGAAAAAACCATGGACGCTATAGTAAAGTTGCTTAATGAATTGCCTAAGACATACCGAGGCATTCTCCTAAGAGCTATTGATCTTCTTGTGGAGAAGCGCAAAGTCATAGACTTCATAGTGAGGAATAGCTACGAAATGCCTAAAGAGGTTTTAGATAATTTAATGGAAGGCCTGGAGTGTATTGATATAGTTGTACTAGGTGATTTAATTGGTAAGCTGCCTACCATAAGTAAAGGACTTCTTCAGGCCTACATATCCAGGGCACTGAAGGAACCGCTCTGCTATGAGGGTAAGGAGCGTGCTTTAGTACTTCTAAGTCAAGGACTGAACTCAGGAATAATTACTAGTGAGGAGCTAGCCAAAATATTCTCTGAAAGCAAACTAAAATTCATGATAATTAAGCGAAGAGGAACTGTAAAAGAAATAAAAATAGTACTTAATGGTGAACAGTTAAGCAATATAGATAGCGAAGTATCACTTAACTTACTTAAGGCTATGATATCGTCTGGTATAGTTAAGATTTAATTAATACCTTAAATACTCACCTAATTAGTACCAAATTTATAAAACAGTCTGCTTTACCATGCACTCTTTAGGCGAATAACCCCTAGCTGCTCAGCCATCTCAATTATCCACCCAGCAAGTAATTTAGATAAATGATTGACCGCTTCCTCTTCTTCTATTTCAATATTCAATACCTCTCTGATGACCCTGCGTGATAACTCAGGATTAAATCTATTCTTAACTACTCGAATAATCTGGTTAAGCATTTCATCCACTGTACCATAGCCCTGCTCAAGAAGCACACGTACCAGCTCTATGTCCGAACCCTTAGGTAGGACTTTATTTCTTTCTTCTTCACCAGCTACTTCTAGATACTTAATTAGTGGTCTATAATCCGATATTATCTTTCCCGTAGCTAACATAGGCTTTCTTGACTCCACACTCAAAGTACCCATTTAAGTATTTTATCAGAAAGCTAAAATAGTATCTAGGGAAATT
>CAYZJX010000124.1:0-3720 GCA_964479035.1 uncultured Desulfurococcaceae archaeon | reverse complement strand
GTTTGTCCCTTTAGCCAAAGGTCTACTTGTGCAAAGAAGCCTGTATAATCAAGTATTGTCATGACTGCAATAAAACTTAAAAAGCACGTGAGGAAGAGGAGAATTCTGTTTCTGCTTTTGGTTAAAAAAGGAATTGTCGGTTAAGGAAAAGTAGTAGGGGGGTTCCAATAAGGAGAGCTATTGTACTTCTTTCGAACGGACCGAACGGTAGCATTCGATGAGGTGGATGTAGCGGGGGTGGACTCTCAGAATACGGGATAGACGTTTGGGTTTTGATCATAAAAATCCCATAAACGAACTCATAGACCGCCATGGAAAGGAAAGCGAATAAGAAAGCAATTAAGAAGTTTTTGACTGGTTTGTGAGGTTTGATGACGAGATACGTAGTCAGGTAGAATGAAGTGATTGGGATCAGTGTAAATGTATGGATTTTGAAAGGGAGTGGAATTAAATACGTATAACTATATAAACCATTTGTTAATAGACTGAATATTCCATTGAGAAACCACACTACTGCAGGAAGAAGCAATATCACATCAATCATTTTATCGAGATTTTTCATTTTCCCGCACTCATATATCAAATATTCTTACTATTCAAGTATATTATTGATGTTCCTCACGAAACAGGTTTTCTCCTTTGCCCACGATTCCACTTGATGGGTATTTCACATAATTTTTATTCACATAACTTCTCACATGGAAATTAAATTGAACTTTTATAAAGCTGAAGGGGATAATGTGATAATAATTGAAGAGAAGGAGAGTCACTAGGATGTAAAGTGAATCAGATAGTGAGTATGATGAAGTTTATGGAAGCTAATAAATAGGAAGTAGGTTTTTGTTTTCTCCCTTCATTTTCTAAACCTTTTGTTATTTCCCTGAATCCTATAATTAGAAACCTTAGAACTAATGTGAACTCTGCAATGATGCTATTGGGGATCGAACCGCAAAAAGGAATGATTAGAAATAGTGAGAAGTAGCATAAGTTTAAATAAGTTGTGCTAAGTCTGTTTATAAAGTCGTGTTATTCTGCTTTGTATTCGTATATTTTCTTTTCCTCTTCGTAGTAGTCTTCTTGTACTATACTGCCTCTATCTTCTTTATGTCCGAGTCTTTGAGGTGTTCAAAATTTTTCATTGACTTTTTCCAACTTTTACAAATACATCATCCTTTGTTTTCCTGAAGATAGGAATCTTTCTCACACCTATCTCTCAAAATACATCTTTTCTTTCTAGTTTAATTTTTCTGAAGATTTAAAGAGTTCCATACACTATCTGCATGTACACTACAATATATCTGTAAAATAATATTTAAAATAATATTATAGTAGTAGGTGGTGTGTAATTCAAAATTGTTTATGGTTTTGAGAAGGGGAATTATTTTATCCCTCTCTTAGATAATATAATTTTATGGTGAACTCCATGTTCGTGTTCGTTCATCAATCACTTAAACATCTGTTTCAGCTGTTTATGTAACAAAGGTAAAAGCTTTATAATCAGTTTTACTGTTTGCGTGCATGTACAAGTGCTTTAACGTCCATTACTATAATTACTTTATTGTTTCTTCAATTCTCCTTAATTGTCTCTTATACATTTCAAGGAGTTCTTTTGTTGTTGTGGCATCCTCAGGACCTTTATCATCTCTCCAGCGTATGAATCTCGGAAATCTTATTGATATTCCAACACCTTTCTTTACTATTCCTTTACAGCATGTATGTAGGGGAGATAAAGTAAGTTCAGCTCCGATTATCTCAGCCACTAATACAGGGACCGCCCATACATCTGGCTTCATCAAACAGTCAACACGAGGGTGCTTGTGAGGTATTATATATGGCTGTAGCATTTGATTTATTTTTTCTAAATCCTCGTCTGTAAAGCCTGATCCGACCTTACATACTGTTTTGAATGTATCGGTGTCAGGATCATATGCGGCCATTAGTAGAGCACCGTATTTTCCTGCTCTTCTGCCTCTTCCTGCGAAGGCACCAACAACTACCAGATCTACAGTATCGGTCATTTCACTCTTATAGTCCCTTTTATACTTAATCCACAGCCATCCTCTGGCGCCTGCCTGATAAATCGCTTTGTCGTGAATTGCCTTTATCATTACTCCCTCAGCACCATTCTCTATGGCTTCAAGGAAGAACTTCTCCAGCTCTTCAGCACTATCTGTTACTGTATGTTGAGCTATCCTAAATCTATCAGCTTCCTGAACAGCCTCAATAAGTGCCTTTCTTCGCTCCATTATTGGCTTTAGGGTCAGGTCTTCACCATCTTTATACAGAATGTCAAAGAGGTATACAGCAACAGGACACTCCTTAATCACTTCATGAATATCATGCTTTCTCTTCCTATGCATGAGCTCTTGAAAGGCCTTCATCTCTCCTGTCTCAGGGTCAATAGCTACTATTTCTCCCTCAATTATCACTTCACTACTCTTAATGTTCTGCAGAACCATCTCAACAACATCAGGGTACTGATGTGTTATATTTTCCAATCTTCTGGAATATATCCACACATCATCGCCTTTCTTATGTATTTGTGCCCTCTCACCATCATACTTATATTCGACTAAGGCCCTACCACCAGCTTTAGCCAAAATCTCATGAGGATCACTTAACCGTTCAGCAAGCATCGGTCTAATCGGTATACCTACCTCTGGCTTAATACCTTCTAAAGCCTTAATACCTGACTTAGCAAGTATCCTAGCTATGTTACCTAGATCAGCTCTTATATTGTAGGCTCTCTCAACTAGAGGCCTATAAGTCTGTGAGCCAGCATAGGTTATTGCTAATGCATCCATAATAGCGGCATCACCCACACCCAGCCTTAGTCTTCCTTCAATTAACCTTACAACATATCTTGCTTCCAAGGGTGACGCATCAGTTAATAAACCAGCTATGAGATTTATTTTAACGTCTCTGCTTCCCTCACCTGTTGCCAAGGCGACCTTAACTAATGTTTCATAAACCTTCTCAACACTTAATTTCTCCTTCTTCACACCTCCCATAAACTTCATTAAGCCAGCACCAGCGCTCTCAGCCCTGCTCCTAAGAACTTCAGCTGCTTTCCCTAAATCACCTAACTTCTTATAAAGGTTCTCTACCTCAGACTCACGTGCCCTAGTGGTCTTAGCTATTGCCTTAATGAGGAACTTCTCACCAACACCAAGCTCGGGAAGACCTTTCCATTCAGGCCATAACTTACCTTGAATTAAGTAAATTACCTTATCAATTATTTCTGGGGGAGTCTTTTTGAATAAGTCAACAAGTATGAGAACTATTTGTGTTCTACTGGTGATTTTTTCCAGTTTATCAAAAGCCTGAACTAATATTTGTAGATCCAATATCTCCCCATAAATGAAGTGTTAAGAAAATAATTAAGCATTGGTACTGGCTAACAGGATAGTATATAAGATCTTAAGCAAATGCTTTACTTGACCTGTGATGAGAACCCGGCAAGAAGGTCATTAATGCCTGCTCAGTGTTACGCTGAGGTCATTCTTTGTGCATTTCTTTCCAAATATATTTTAGTGCAAGCTCCAGCTCCTTAAGTACTGATTGTCTAGATATACCCTCAAGCAATACTTCAGTAACATAACCTCTGCTCTCTTTAATTACATAGTTCCTTATGTCTCCATTTTCCTTACGCTCCTCAAGCATTCTCACCAAGAAAGACTCTAGGAGCGGATGATCTTTTGAAATAGACTCCCTTAAAAT
>CAYZJX010000123.1:0-3802 GCA_964479035.1 uncultured Desulfurococcaceae archaeon | reverse complement strand
CATCAATACCGTTATCTCTCTTTAACTTCTTTGCTATAGCTTCCCTGAGCTCAGGCAGACCAGCATTAGATGTGTAGTGGGTGTATCCCTCTTCTAATGCCTTAACAGCAGCTTTCTTTATGTGTTCTGGAGTGTCGAAGTCCGGCTCTCCGATACCTAAGTTAATTACTTCAGGCATTTTTGAGGCCAGTTCAAATAATCTTCTAATACCTGATACGGGTATCTTCTCAAGTACCTCAGCTATGGACACGTTGCCGCCCAGAAAATCTTACGCTATAGGATATAAACTAGTCCTTCCTAATGAGTTTTTAATTATTTAAAGAATATGAACGTAACAGGCACTACGCGAAGCAGAGAATCACATAAAACGCCGTTTCAGCAGATTTTAGTGAGGTGCTTAATTTGGAGGAAATAAGGCTTCATGGGCGGGGAGGCCAGGGCGTTGTCTTGTGCTCAGAATTAATCGCCTTAGCTGCATTATATGATGGTAAGTTCGCTAGGGCTTTTCCATGGTTCGGTATAGCGAGGCGTGGTGCCCCAGTTACGTCATTCATAGTTATTGGTGGAGCTAATGAAATTTCTAGGTGTATGGTGTACAACCCTAAGTACGTAATGGTGCTTGATCCGCAGCTCCATAGAGTCATGTCAGCAGTAACTAATGGAATTAGGGAGGGTGGTGTATATGTTCAGAACTCTGTTAAGGCGCCTACCGATCTACTTAAGGAGATTAAGGTGGGTTCTAAGCTGAAGGTTATTGCCTCAGTAGATGCTACTGGATTAGCTATAAAGCACATGGGGGTCCCTATACCTAATATAGCTATGTTGGGTGCCTTTGCTAAGGTGACAGGCCTCATAACACTTGATTCTGCTGCAAGAGCTGTTAAGGCAAGGTTCCCTGAGAGGCTCTGGGAGAAGTACCTAAAATGCTTAGAAGCTGGATATAATGAGGTTCGTGTTGAGGTGTTAGGTAATGGAGAGTGAAGGGGAGTACCCTGAGATTCTCGCAATATCATTAAGAGAAATAGGCTCTGAGCCGGTAGCTCACTGGAGGGTTATGAAGCCAGTTATCAAGTATGAGCTCTGCAGGAAGTGCTGGGTATGTGTGCAGTACTGCCCTGAGGGAGTTATTAAGGAGTCTGAGGAAGGGCCTGTGATAGACTATAGATTCTGTAAGGGCTGTGGTGTCTGCGCTAATGAGTGTCCCGCAAAAGCAATTGAAATGATTAGGGAGGTGTGACGCCGTGGGCAAGCTCGACCTACTCTCAGGTAATAAGGCAGTAGCTTACGGTGCTAAACTCTCTAGAGTTCAAGTAGTCTCAGCATATCCAATAACTCCGCAGACACCTATTGTTGAATACATTGCTGACTTCATTGCTAAGGGTGAGCTCGATGCTGAGTACATACATCCTGAAGGAGAGCACTCGGCAATAGCTGCTGCACTGGCAGCAGCAGTAGCTGGTGCTAGGGCATTTACAGCTACGTGTTCTCAGGGGCTGGGCTATGGTTATGAGATTATAGCTCAGGCACCTGCGTATAGGGCACCGCTCGTAATGGCTATAGCTAATAGGACGTTAGGGTGGTATTGGAGTGTAGCTGCCGATTACTCGGACTCAATGACTACTAGGGATTTAGGGTGGATTCAGCTCTATGCTGAGAGCTGTCAGGAGTGTCTCGATGGTGTGATACAGCTATATAAGATCATCGAGGATGAAAGGGTACTGCTGCCGGGCATGATATGTTTGGACGGTTTCCACCTCTCACACTCTTCAGAACCTGTTGACATACCGGATCAGCATGAAGTAGATGATTACCTACCTCCGAGGAAGCTCTACAGGCACTCAACAGACCCGACTGAGTCTGAGGGCTACGTATTTCCGGTAGTGCCTACGAGGCTACATACAACGTACAGGAGGTTATTTGAGGGGGTAATGCAGAGGGCTAAGGAGGTCATACATGAAGCTACTAGAGAATTTAGTGAGAAATTTGGTAGAAATATTTTCGGACTTGTAGAAGAGTACCGTACTGATGGAGCTGAGATACTCTTAATGACTATGGGTTCCATGTCTACAGCAGCGAAGAGGTGTGTGGATAGATTACGCAGTAAGGGTATTAAGGTAGGTCTTCTGAGGGTGAGGTTCTTCAGGCCGTTCCCGTCTGATGAGTTGACTAAGGTTATTAAGAGGGAGGGCGTTAAAGCCGTAGGTGTGGTTGACAGGGCGGTAAGTCACGGAACTTCTATGGGGCCCTTAGGTGCTGAAGTAGCTGCAGTACTGTATGCTATGAGGGACAGACCTAACATAGTTAACTTCATAGCTGGTATGGGAGGTGATGACGTCTCAATAAGTGATTTTGAGGGTATGGTGAGCAAGCTCATGAATACCTTAAGTAGGGATGGAGTAAAGGAGACAGTGTTCGTGGAACACCGAGCGCCAATAACGAAGCCATCAGTTACGTTTAAGGACGTCACGTACTGTCCAGGATCTCAGCTCTGTTCCGGCTGTGGCGCTGCACTTGCTGTGAGGCACGTGCTCAGAACCTTAGGCAAGAACTCAGTTATTGTGTTCCCACCGAACTGTGTTTCGGCTGCTGTATCTATGCACTTCCCAAGCAACTGGGTAGGTGTGCCCTGCGTCCTAGCTAACTACGCTGCTGCAGCAGCCTACGCCAGAGGTCTTCAGAGAGCTTACAAGTACAGGGGCAAGAAGGTTTATGTTACGGTGATAGCTGGTGATGGATGTACCGCTGATATAGGACTGCAGTCACTGTCTTCAGCTGCTGAGTGTGGTGAGCCTATAATATGGATTAACTACGATAATGAAGCATACATGAATACAGGTATTCAGAGGAGCGGTACTACCCCATTGAAGGCATGGACTACCACAACTCCTGTAGGGCCTGAGTGGCGGGGTAAGAAAGAACTTCCTAAGGACATGATATCTATCATGGTGGCGCACAAGATACCCTATATAGCTACTGCGTCACCAGCATTCATACGTGACTTCGAAACGAAGTTGAGGAAGGCTATGGAGGTTGTAGAGAAGGGTGAGGGTCTAGCATACATTCACGTGCAGACTCCTTGCCCTACTGGGTGGAGGTTCCCTGAGAGCAAGACTGTTGAGGTAGCTAGGCTGGCCGTACTGACTGGTATGTGGCCTCTCATAGAGGTAGATCACGGTGTCTTTAAGTTAAGTGTTAAGTTACCTAAGTTGAGGCCTGTTGCTGAGTACATTAGACTGCAGGGGAGGTTCAGGCACTTAAGTGATGATGATATCGCTGAGATTCAGGACTTCGTTAATAAGAATTGGAAAAAACTACTTGAATTAGATGGTAAGGTAATGTGGTAAGATAAAATATTTTTAACCATACATAAATTATGGAATAGATTCCATAGGGTATTGTCTATGAGTGGGTTTGACATAGGTAATTTAAAATATGTGTTTGAGCCTAAAAGTATAGCAGTTATTGGTGCTAGCAGGGACCCGAAGGCTTGGGGGCACGTAATTCTGAAGAATATTATTAGCTATGGTTACGAGGGTAAGGTATATCCGGTGAATCCTAAGGCAGACTCTCTGCTTGGACTTAAGTGTTATCCGGACATCAGGGCTGTGCCTGAGGATGTGGACTTAGCGGTTATTGCTGTACCAGCTAAGTTAGTTCCCCACGTCATGGAGGCATGTGTTGAGAAGGGTGTTAAGGCAGCCATCATTATTACAGCTGGCTTTAGCGAAGTAGGTTCTGAGGGTGAGAAGCTCGAAAAGGAGGTCGTTAAGATCGCAAGGAAGGGAGGCATTAGGTTTGTTGG
>CAYZJX010000122.1:0-3819 GCA_964479035.1 uncultured Desulfurococcaceae archaeon | reverse complement strand
GATACTAAGACATCAGGGTTCTTAGCTATTACTTCGTCAAGTATTGGCTTGAAATCCCTGATTTCTGGTGAGTAGAATCTCACATAGACCACCTCAGTCTCTGGAGATAATTCGGAGAGCATTTTAGTAAGACCAAGTACTTGGTACTCGCCATAAGCTTCATGTACGGCTAAGATTGCTACTCTATGTATTGGATGGTCGGGCAAGTATTTCTTCTGAGCCCACACCAAGAACCTAGCGAGATTAGCCCCGTTAGCGGTTGCTGTGGGTGCGAGACCTATGTAGTACTTGTACCCTGCCTCATATACTTCATCTCCTAGTGAGCAGCTGATTACTAAGACCTTATACTTTTCAGCAACATCGTTAAGGGCAAATTGCTGATACGTCATGAAGGTTCCTTCTATTATTACTGGGTGATGTTCCTTAATTAGCTTCTCAGCAGCTAACCTAGTCGATTCAACGGTCTCACCAGCATCCTCAACAACGAGTTTTAACTTCGCACCTCCCAGTGACTTAATTCCGCCGTGCTTATTTATATAATCAACCGCCCACTTAACCCCATTAACTACTTCTTTACCAAACACAGCAAACTCTCCGGTTAAAGGCTCTATACACCCAATAACGACCTCCTTGATCTTAGGTTTCGTAGTTGTCGGAGTCGTTGTACTTGTTGGAGTTGTTGTAATAGCTGTCGTCGTAGGTGTTGTGGCGGTAGTTGTTGGGGTTGTTAGTGGTTTCGTGGTTGTTGGAGCGGGTCTTGTTGCTACATAACCAGCTATTCCAGCAATAACTACAACAATAACCACTACAATAGCTATGATTGAGACCTTAGAAATACCGACTTTCTGAGCCAAAACTGTTACCACCAAAATTTTTTAAAAAGTTCTTACTAATAAACTTTTACGTTTCTCACACTAATATCTACGAATAATTTGACACTACGATTATGAAATGGAGAAAGCATTAAGCTGAACTCCTTAAAAAGTTAATAAAGTTTATTAAGTAGACCTCTTTTCAATTATAGTCGGAGAGAAACATGTTTGAAAGTTTTATACAAGCTTTAATCAATGGTGTACTCATAGGTTGCATATATGCATTAATCGCAATAGGCCTGCAACTGATTTATGGCGTATTAGGGATTATCAATCTAGCCCACGGTGATTTTCTGATGATTGCTATGTTCCTTTCTTACGCTCTCACTTATGCTACAGGATTAGATATCTCAATGACTTTCCTATTCACTTTTCCATTACTCTTCATTATTGGGGCGGCTATCTACCTAAGTACGATTAACAGGCTATTAGATAGGAAACCTTTATTTCAATTCGCAGTTACCTTAGGATTTAGCTTTCTACTACCGTCAATAGCTCAGGTTGTATGGGGTACTGAACCCAAAGCTTCGCCATACACTGCAGTTTCGGGCGTAATACGGTTAGGTTGCGTCAGCATTACGTACAGTTACCTTATATCAGCGATTGCGGGTATAGCAACGATATTCTCCTTATATTTATTCATGAACAAGACTTACCTCGGCCTAGCAATAAGGGCTGTACCAGACAATAAGGAAGCTGCAGCAATCCTTGGCGTTAATGTAAGGAAGATATACTGCATATCATTCGCATTAGGTATAGCCCTCCTTGCGTTACCTGGAGCACTCATAATGACATTTCAAAATGCATTCCCTACTATTGGTACACGTTATAATTTGCTCGCTTGGTGCATAGTTGCACTTGCTGGATTAGGATCGTTCTCGGGAATTATCATATCTGGGCTAATAGTTGGCACCGTGGAGTCTATGATATCAGCATTCTGGGACCCTAGGGCGTCGCCTCTCGGTATATACCTGATATTCTTGGCTGTGCTATGGGCTAGACCTAAAGGTCTCTTTGGTAGGGGGTAGTGAATGAAGCTTAAGTCATTAAAAATAATTGCAACCGCAATAGGTATAGCTGGCGCCCTGTCTTTTCCTGCGTTAGTAGGCTTCGATGACTTCTACTTATTATTAGCTACCTCAGTTCTCGTGTATGCCGTAGTTTCAACAGCATGGAATATAATAGGCGGTCTGGGCGGGCAGCTGGACCTAGGTGCAGCCGCCTACCTAGGGCTCGGCGCCTTCATTACTGGTAATCTCCTGCTGAAGTTCGGCATTATACCATGGGTAAGTATGATTATAGGCGGCCTAGCTGCGGCTGGACTATCCTTCGTAGTAGGTTACCCTACATTCCGTCTGGGCATTAGAGGGGTGTGGTATGCTCTCTCAACAATCTCAGTTGTTTACATACTTCAGACTTTATTCTTGATGTGGAAGGAGGTAGGAGGACCTGTAGAAAGATGGCTTCCCCGGGGTAGAGAATCATTATTATACTTTACTTTTAGAAACTACTTGCCGTACTATTATGTTGCTTTAGCGTTCTTGATGGTGACGCTGCTAATTAATGTGCTCATAGTTAATTCTAGGCTAGGTTACGCACTAAAGGCCCTAGCTTATGACGAGGACGCTGCCATGAGCTTAGGTATCAATGTCCAAAGAGCAAAAATGAAGGCACTCTTAATATACTCATTCATTGTAGGAGCTTTCGGTGGTTTTTATGTATGTTTTACAGGGTTCATGCACCCTGTCGTCGACTTTAATATCATTTTTACACTTGAGGTAGTAGTTATGGGTATTGTAGGTGGCTTAGGTACTCTCTACGGCCCACTACTCTCTTCATTAATCTTAGTATCGCTTAAGGAGTATCTCAGAGGATTATTCGGCGCAATCATAGCAGGAATTTACCCTGCCATATATGCTGTAATATTGATAGTGATCATACTATTCGCCCCTAAGGGACTATACGACCTTATTCAAAGAGGAATTACCTACGTTACGTCTAAAGTTAAGCTAAAATATTTCAAGGTGAGATAGTATGCATTCGAACAAGCCGTGCCTTGAGGTCGTCGACATAACAAAAAGATTCGGAGGCCTTATTGCATTAAATAATGTCAGTCTTAAGATACCTAGAGGTAAGATAGTAGGCCTCATAGGCCCTAATGGCGCAGGTAAGACGACGCTGTTTAATATCATAACAGGCTACATTAAACCAGACAAAGGTAAAATCCTATTTGAAGGTAGGGACATCACAGGAAAGCCACCGTATGAGATAAGTAAGCTTGGAATAGCTCGAACCTTCCAGGTACCGAGGCCATTTCTTGACCTAACAGTAGAGGACTCAGTAGTAGCGGGAGCTATCAGTAGATGTGGAGTTAAGGAAGCCAAAAAGAAAGCTATTGACATACTGAAATATACGGGATTAATAGATTTAAAGGATAAGTACTGTTCTGAACTAAACATAGTGCAGTCGAAGAAGGTAGAGCTCGCAAGGGCCTTAGCTACTGAACCAAAACTCCTCCTACTTGATGAATTGGGTGCTGGGTTAAATCCTAAAGAACTTCAAGAACTCATTAGTCTAATTAGGAAGATTAATAGAGAGAAAGGCGTTACTATAGTTGTAGTTGAGCACATAATACGAATGGTCTTAGGTGTCTCAGAGTACGTCTATGTACTACACTACGGTAGATTAATTGCAGAAGGAAGACCTGACAAGCTAATTCATAATGAAAAAGTTATAGAAGCTTATCTAGGTACGAGGAGGGTGATTTTCAGACAATGATTCTCGAAATAACTGATCTCTGGTCCGGTTACGGTAAATTAATCGTTCTACGAGAAATATCACTAAAGGTTAATGAAAGAGAGCTAGTAGCTATTATCGGTCCAAATGGAGCTGGGAAAACAACGCTACTGAGAACTATCTCTGGGCTAATTAAACCCTTTAGAGGGAA
>CAYZJX010000121.1:0-3873 GCA_964479035.1 uncultured Desulfurococcaceae archaeon | reverse complement strand
GCAATAACTTTAGTTATTCTTACTCGCCACCCAGGTGACATACTTAAGGAAACTGAGGATGCTTTCCTAAGTAGTGAGGTTGCTAAAAAATATAATATTGTAGCTATCAAGTGGCTCCAGCTACCTCCAGGTTGGTGGGTGACTTACATAAATGAGAGGAAAGATGTTGATGTAGCTTGGGGCGGTGGGCCGACACTGTTTGATGTACTTTATAATGAGGGTCTGCTGGCTCCACTAACTACATCTGAGGCATTAAGCGCTGTAAATCAAATACCTGATATAATAGCTGGTGCGCCAATGAAGAGAGTTGATGATAAAGGTAACATATATTGGGTAGCAGCTGCAATAGCCTCCTTTGGCTTCACAATCAATCATGACAAATTATTAATCTATGGTTTACCAGTACCTAAAAGCTGGTCTGACCTTGGGTCACCAACATTTGGCAGATCATTAATAGAATTTGGTGCGCCAGCGGTAGGTGTAGCTGATCCTACGCAGTCAACAAGTAATACTAGAATGTATGAAATAATACTGCAAAGGTATGGCTGGAATGAAGGCTGGAAGCTACTTACGGCTATGGCAGCAAATGCACAGGTATATTCTGGCTCAGGTGATGTTAGAGATGCTGTCATTAGGGGTGATATAGCTGTTGGTATAACCATAGACTTCTATGGGTACACAGCGCATCTGCAGAATCCCTCATGCGAGTACATAATACCATCAGGTGAGACAATAGTTAACGGTGACCCTATAGCACTAGTAGTTACATCAAAGCATCCAGAGGCGGCTCAAGCATTTATTGCTTGGGTACTAACTGAAGGCCAGAAAATATGGCTTGACCCTGACATTAATAGGTTACCAGCTAACCCAAGCGTATTTAATACGCCTGAGGGTGCTAAGAGAAGTGACCTTAAGGAAGCTTTTGAAATAGCCTTGCAAACATCACAAATTCAATTCAATGACACCTTAGCCATGATGTATGAAAGTGCCATGAGGTACTACTTTAAGGCGGTTCTAGTAGATCTCAATAGTGAGCTTAAGCAGGTCTGGATAAAATTATTGACAAAGTACCTAAATAAGGAAATTAGTGATGAGCAGTTCAGAAAGTATCTTAATGAATTAGGCTCACCACTAACATACGTGGATCCACTGACAGGTAAGGAAGTTACATTCACGCAGGAAGACGCTATTAGAGTAAATACTGAAATAGGAAAGGATCCTAAGGTCATAGATCATTACATGCTGACATGGAAAAGAGCCGCTTCTGAGAGATATCAGAAAATACTCAGTGAGTTAGGTAGCTAAAATTTAAGTGATATAGCTTTAAAACATAATTATATCATTTTTATATAATTAATGAATTAGATCCGATATCACTGTTTTTATTGAAGATAATACTCAGTTGTTGAGAATAATTCTTTAAATTTATAGTGCTAGTGATTTAGTGGGCCTAGGAGGTGCTATTAATTGCATCTGCTGAGGAAGCTGAGATTCTATCTAGATAGTGCTATGGTAGTGCAGTTACTGATTCCTATAATATTCTTTGGGCTTTTTCTGATATTCCCTCTAGCTGCTGTAGCAGTATTTCCGCTGGTCCCGGGAATTTCAGGCACGACGTACTCTCCCTTACTATTATTTCAAGATCCATCAATGATCAGGTTCGCATCTACTAGGCCTCCAATAATAATAAGACACATAGTAATTGGTGGTGAGAATCTAACTCTAGTAGCCTTCTTCGGTCCCAATTATGGGGCTATCTTAAATTCTCTGATCAACTCGATAGTCGTCACCGTGGGAGCAAGTATTTTTGGATTAATAGTGGCGTTTGTGATGGCGCGTTATGACTTTCCGGGTAAGATGTTCTTTAGGGTTCTAGCTATGGTTCCGCTTCTTCTGACGCCATTTATAAATGCATTCGTGATAAGGAAAATGTTCATGTATGATGGTATAATATCATACTTCATACACAATATTCTCCATTTACCGTACGTCATTTACATTGACTATTTAGCTGGCGTTATGGTGGCTCAAATAATGACGTTCTGGCCTATTGTATATTTAAATATATATGCTAGCATGGTGCAGATAGACCCTAGTTTAGAGGAGCAGGCCGAAAACTTAGGTGCGAAAGGCTTTAGATTATTTAGAACGGTGACGCTTCCTCTCTCACTTCCGGGTCTCGCCGCAGGAGCTGCAGTAGTCTTCATATTCTCTCTTGAGGACTTAGGCGCGCCAATTGCATTCAGAGAGTTCGACATGATTTCCTTCAAGATATTTAGTGGATTAAGGGCAGCTATCACTGGCGAAGTGCCGCCGTATGTAGCATCATTATCTCTGCTCTTGTTGACACTAGCTATGATAGCATTTTTGTCTATAAAGAAGTATGTTTCCCTAAGACAATATGCCATGATTGTTAGGGGTGGTAGGTGGCTTCCTCGTGTTAGAAAACCAGGAGTGGTTGGAATGACGCTAATATATATTTTCTTACTGCCTGCGATGCTCTTTACAGCATTTCCTCAAGTAGGTGTTTTTATTTATGCATTAGCTGAGAGGTGGACCAAGACATTTCCTGAAGGCCTCACCCTGAGGTACTTTAGTGAAATGATAAGTAATCCAGTCCTTTTTACTTCAATAAAAAATAGCTTAATTTACGCGAGCTCGGCGCTAGTTATTATTGTGTTATTGGGGGTTTCAACAGCCTACATAGTAGCTAGGGGGAGGGTGCCTGGGCTTGGCATTCTAGATGCTATAGCTACATCACCTATCGCAATACCAGGCTTAGCTATAGCTACAGGATACTTCTTAGTATTTTCCAGAGACCCATTTAAGGGTACTGTACTTGATCCATTTACTTCAGGTCCTTGGCTTCTGCTTATACTTGCCTATGCTATAAGGAGATCACCCTTTACTATTAGGGCAGTTTACGCTGGTTTGCAGCAAATTCATGAAGCACTAGAAGAATCCGCCATGAATTTAGGCGCATCAAGGTGGAAAACGCTCGCAACAATAGTCATACCGCTTCTAGGGCTGAGCATTCTCGGAGGTGCGCTGGTGTCCTTCGTGTACTCTATGGCGGAGACAAGTGTTAGTGTAACTTTAGGAGGTATTGAGAGTGCTCAGAGACCCATAACATACACTATGTATGAGTACCTCTATAGCGGATACGTTGAAGGACCTAATTTAGTAGCTGTTATGGCAGTATTCATTATAAGTATTCAATTAACTGTAATAGTGGTGACGAACTTCATCCTGAAGCAGAGGTACGCGTTTATAGGGGTGTGAGCTTGGTTAAGGTAACCCTTAAAGGTGTGACTAAGAAGTTCGGTAAAGTAGTAGCTGTAAATAGGGTTAGCTTAGAGGTTGAGGATGGCGAGTTATTCACTATTCTAGGACCCTCAGGCTGTGGTAAGACTACTACCCTCAGAATTGTGGCTGGTTTTGAGTTTCCGGATGAGGGTAAGGTCATGTTTGACGAAGCCGATGTAACTTTCAGAAAGCCCTATGAGAGAGGGACAGCAATGGTTTTCCAGAACTATGCACTATGGCCTCACATGACGGTATTTGATAATATAGCTTACGGACTGAAAATTAAGAAGCTACCTAAGGACGAGGTTAGGAAGAGGGTTATGAAGGTTATTGAGCTGGTTGGGCTTAAGGGCCTTGAAGGGAGGTACCCCTTGCAGTTAAGTGGGGGGCAACAGCAGAGAGTCGCGCTTGCTAGGGCGCTGGTTGTTGAGCCTAAGGTACTATTACTTGATGAGCCTCTGAGTAATTTAGATGCTAAGTTGAGGGTTAAGATGAGGGAGGAGATCAGGAGGCTTCAGAAGAGATTAGGAATAACCACGATTTACGTAACTCATGATCAGGAGGAAG
>CAYZJX010000120.1:0-3971 GCA_964479035.1 uncultured Desulfurococcaceae archaeon | reverse complement strand
AGGAACCCACCTAATCTGTAACCAGCAACGAAGTAATCTCTGCTAGTGCCTATACCGTACTTACGTGAAGCAAATGCTAGGAGTGAACCTATGGTGAAGTAGAGTACTAGCGCAGCTATAGATACTACTAGTAGGTCACTCATAACCATCACCTACTCTGATATAAGCATAGGATATGAGTAGGTGTATGACAGCTACAGCCGCCCAGAATACGTATAGGCTTAAGTTAGTGACTGAGGCGAATAGCGTGTACGGTAGTATGTATGCTGCTAGTATGACTGCGAGGGACCATATTAAGTAGAGTATCTTCCCCGCCCTCACCAAGCTACACCATAGAACATAGAGCGATTAGGGCTATAAGAGAAACTATTTATGCAGAAATCGCATATTGTCCCTGGTCAGGATGCAAAATATGCCTATAAAGTACGTGGCTATTGTTGCGGGGAGGGACGCTGGTGCCAGGATAGATCAGCTGATCAAGCTTCTCAGCTCAGCTGGTATTAAGTCATTAGTAGTTAGTTTTAGTGACATTAGTAACTTGAGTGATGTTGATGCAGTTATTGTTGTCGGTGCCGACAGCGACGTGCTGAAGGCGATTCACGCGATGGGGAGTAATGTTGTTTCCTTACTGCCTATATCACCGCCTGGGTACTCGACATTCTTTGCATCAATAGACTGGGAGGATGTGAAGGAAGGTATTAAGAATCTGGTGAGCGGGAGATATGTAGTGCATGACTACGTTAGGATCAGAGCTTTAGTAGATGGTTCTGAAGTCATATATGCGCTGAATGAAGTAGCTGTATTTCCTACTAGGAGTGCTACACTAGTTGACTACGATTTAGTTATTGATGGGGAACTTGTTTGGAGGGATACTGCAGATGGTGTGCTAATAGCTACTCCAGCAGGGTCAACAGCTTACGCCTTCTCAGCTGGCGGGCCTATAATAATGACCACATCTAAGGTTCTAGAAATCGTACCAGTTAACTCGGTCAATCCTCTGAGAAGAGCCATCGTAGTCCACGATAATGCCGTAATAACAATAACCAATATAAGCAGTAGGTCAAGCGTTGAGGTAGTAGCTGACGGTGTTAGGAGGGTTAAGGTAAATGAGGGAGTTAAGGTAGTCAAGGCTGAAGCGCCAGCTAGGTTCATTAGATTTGAGGGTGGCTTAGGGGACGTTATTGAGAGAAAGGCAAGAGTTGTAACAGAGCCTAAGAACTTACCTCCTAGCGCTAAGTACGTCCTCAAGATGCTGAGGATATATGGGCAGGCATCACCTAAAGAATTAGTTGAGCTGACAGGACTTCCTGAAAGAACTGTTAGGTACGCCCTTTCTGTACTTCTTAAGAAGGGTTTAGTAAAGAGAGTAACCGACTTAAGAGATTCGAGGAGGAGGATATATAAGGTAGTGTAGCTGCATGTTAAGTTAAACTAGAAATTCTATTTAATACCCCTGGCATTCTTTAGTGTTAGAGGTAGCTGGTGTGAAGCTTGATTTAGAGTGCGTAGTGTGTTTCGTTAAGCAGGCCCTTAAGGCTGCTAGGCTGGCAACTGATGATGTGAGTACTCAAGAGAAGGTGCTGAAGGCTACCTTAAGTAAGTTGCTTAACTCCTCTTGGAATGTAAGTACCCCCAGATTAGCTCATGAAGTTTATAGGATTATTCGTGAGGTTACTGGAGTTAATGATCCTTATGCTGAAATTAAGAAAAAGAGCAATGATGAGGCACTACGTATGTATCCTTACATCAGAAATATTGTCTGGAGTTACTCTGACCCATTAGAGACTGCTGTAAAGCTAGCTATAGCTGGTAATATAGTGGATTTCGTTGTGTATGATAATCCTGATATTAAATTAGCTATAGAGCGTGTCCTAAGTACTGAGCCCGCTATAAATGACTACCCGAAGCTGAAGAATGACCTATTAAATTCCGATACCCTTCTCTACTTCGTTGATAATGCTGGAGAAATAGTTTTTGATAAGGTCTTACTGGAGACCTTAATCCGCATTAGGGAGAGACCATTTAGTAAGTTAACCATAGTAGCTAAGGGAGGTCCAATAATTAATGATGCTACTGTAGATGACCTGAGGTACGTCGGCTTTACCAGCTTACCTAACGTGGCATTTAGGACTATATCTAATGGTGACCCAGGAACAGGCCCTGAGCGTGATGATCCAGTAGTAGCTAAGTGGATCAGCGAGCATGATGTAGCCATAGCTAAAGGACAGGGGAATTTCGAGGGCTTAAGCGAGGTTAAGGGCATCTACTTTCTCTTAATAGTTAAGTGCCCGGTGGTAGCTAGGCACTTAGGAGTAAAGCCTGAGGACATAGTAATTATTTATAACCGCTAAACATTGCTAACATTATTAAGGAAGCCCGTACTTGAATAAGTGCGTAAACTGGGGTGATGCTGCTTGAGTGAAGCTGTGGTTGCCGAGGGGTTGAAGAAGAGCTACGTAACTAAGAAGCGGAAGGGATTACTTAAAGCTGAAAAACAGATTGTTGAAGCACTAAAGGATATCAGCTTCAGAATTAAGCACGGTGAGGTTGTAGGACTGCTAGGGCCTAATGGAGCTGGGAAAACAACAACTATTAAGATATTAGCAACACTTCTCTTACCTGATGAAGGCTCAGCTACCATCGAGGGCTTCGATGTAGTTAAGGACGCTAAAGAGGTTAGGAGAAGAATAGGCGTTATGCTGACTGTAGAAAAAGGCTTTTACGGTAAATTAACTGGCAGAGAAAACCTGGAGTACTTCGGCGCCCTATACGGCCTTAGCTGGAGTGAGATTAGAGAAAAAATAAGGTACCTGATGGATCTGCTTGAGCTGAGTAAGTTAGAGGCTGAGGACAGGCTTTTTGAGGAGTACAGCCTAGGTATGAAGGCTAGGCTCGCGCTAGCTAGGGCACTACTAAAGGACCCGCCAGTGCTACTCCTTGATGAGCCCACATTAGGACTCGACCCACCCAGCGCCAGGAAAATAAGGTCCCTGGTCAGGGACTTAGCTAGGAGAGAAGGGAAGGCTGTTCTTTATACTACACACAACATGTTTGAAGCTGAGCTAATTTGCGATAGAATTCTAATGATTAATAAGGGCCTCATAGTTGCTGAAGGAACTCCTGAAGAACTAAAGGCTAGGCTACCTAAGTTGAGGACTATGGTGGCGCTGGTAAGGGGCAGTAACACTGAGCTAGTGGTTAGTAAGATTGAGTCAGCACTAGGTGTTAAGGTAGTCAGCAAGCGTGTTGAGGAGGATGTTACGGAAATCAGATTTAATGTTGAGAAGCCTGAGGAGATAATTAATGAATTAGTAAGGACCCTTATTTCATCTAATAATACTGAAATTATTAGGTTAAGAATTGAGGAGCCAACGCTTGAGGATGTATTCATATACTTCGCGGGTGGCAAGTAGTGGGCTTACTGACAATGCTGAGGGCTGAGTTCACGTTCGTCTACGCCGACATCATTAGGCGGAAGTCGCTGCTAGCTATGCTCATGATATATCCATACATACTGACCCTATTCATACTACTTATTGGCACAGCAATGGGCTCACCCGCAGTCTTTATTGAGAAGGTAGGTGTTGACCCAGTACCATTCTTTATAGTTAGTTCATTCGTACTTATTTCAGTACTTGGTGTAGTTGATGATGTGCTGTGGAGACCTATATTTGATGAGTGGATGGGGACTCTCCCCTATGTAATATCGAGCCCCACCTCACGGGTTATACACTATTTGGCAATACCGCTTCCCAGGCTCTCACTAGTTATTTTGTCGGGCTCAGTCAGTATATTCCCGGTACTTATTTACTACTATGGAGTTACTGGGCTATTCAAGGCACTTGGCGTGCTGGGGCTTGCCATACTCTCCAGTCTCTTACTCACTACATTAGCTATGGTAATTGCTGGACTTGTGTTTACTCTGGCTGGTGAGTCATGGAGAATACTTAATATTGTTAGGCCCCTCCTAC
>CAYZJX010000119.1:0-3980 GCA_964479035.1 uncultured Desulfurococcaceae archaeon | reverse complement strand
CAACTACTACAGTCCCAACCACCACACCAATTACTACACCTACACCAACTACAACGCCAGCACCGAGCCCTGGACTACCTACCACCCTAATTATAAGTGCAGTAATTGCTGTAGCAATAATAGCTGTAGTAGCTCTATTACTACTGAGAAAAAGGTAAAGAAAAGCAATACCTAATTTTTCCTTAATATCTTATGCACCGATAAGCTCTAAGGCCCTCCTATATGTTTCATATATTGCTTTAGCTGCTTCATTAAGCTTCATCTTCTCCTCCTCACTCAGTAAGTCATCGTAGGTAGGTCCTAGAACCATGCTAACTCTCGTAGGTCTACTCACGAGTACTTCCTCGGGAACTCCCTCAGCTCTGTAGGGTGTTGCCACACTGAGTACCATACCTAAGTTAAGTCCTATAGACTTAATAATGTCCCGAAAAGCAACCGCCGGACCGTATCTCGTTGCCCCTAGCGCATCTATTATTTCCTCTGAAACCTCCTTCATGTATGCTTCAACAGCCTTCTTGCTCAAGGATGCACCACGCTTCCTGACATACTCATCCACACCCACACCGTAGACGAATACAGTAGACCAGAGAATCACAGCTGCCTGCCCGTGCTCACCGCCTACGTACCCATCAACTTTAGATACGGGAACTTTTAACACCTCAGCTAGCCTGGCCCTGAATCTCAAGGTCTCTAAGTGGGTTCCTGTACTTATTACGAAGTCAGCCTTCGATATTTTCTTAAATAGAGTAGCCATAGCATCTACAGGATTAGTAACTACTACGTACCTAGCTCCTGGATTATTAGGTGGGATGACCTCAGCAATATACTTAATAATTTCTGCATTATACTTTGTTAATTCCCTCCTAGTAATCCGCACTCCCGGCTTTCTAGGATGCCCCGCACAAATGACTATTAAGTCAGCACCCTGCAGGTCCTCATCTCTCTCATACGCATTAATTTCTACATCTAGCCTCAATCCAGCTGCTGCGTGCTTCAGCTCCTCAGCAAAAGCTGGAGCTAGCCCAGGTTTTATATCCACTAGTGAGAGCTCTTCGGCTAGCTCCTCGTAAAGTATTGTGTAGGCAGTAGCTCTACCCACATTTCCTGTGCCAACTACAGCAATGTGCAATATCAGCACCAGAAAATACTTGCGAGAAGGAATTAAAATAGAATGTAGTAAGTACAGTAAATCAAGTAGTGTTCAGTAAGCTCATGCCGAGGAAGTACCTGCTACCGTGTTTGAGGGGGAGGAGAAGTTCCTTAAGATAAAAACAGCTTTTTATTTTTACTTAGACCTAAAGCCTGAGCATACTTAGCCACTAATGAACCTGTAAACTACTGTGCCGCAGTCCGGACATGTACCCTTAACGGCTTTCCTACCGTTCTTTAGCGTTACTACCTCGGGGCTCTGAATTATTACTTTCTTCCTGCACTTTACACAGAAACCTACCCACTTTTCTTCCTTCTTACGCCTGGGCAAAGTAGATCCCACATATATAGTAGTATCAAACAGGATATAAAATTTATTCATTTTAGGAGTATGTGGACCCTTACATGATATTTCTATTATGTAGATGTAGGGTCTTCCACCAAAATTTACCAAAAAATTTTAAACCGCATTATGTTTGTTAAATATTTATTTATTTGCTAAAGTTCTCAGCTTTAGTAACGTTAGAGCAATTACGGTTTTAGCATCTGCTACCTCCTGCGCAAGCACCTTCTCCAAAGCTTCATCCAGCCTTAGCTTAATAACTTCAATAAGCTCGCCGGGCTCGGGTCTAGCACCTACATACTTTAGGTTTCTGGCAACAACTATGTGGAGTACCTCATCACTGTAGCCAGGTGATGTATGCACAGAAACCAACCTCTCTATAACTCCTGCATCATAGCCTGTCTCCTCAATTAGCTCCCTCTTAGCAGCTGAAACTATGTCTTCCCCCTCTTCTATTAATCCTGCAGGAACTTCGTACACCCATGCCCTGACTGGAGCTCTGAACTGCCTTAATAGCACGACCTCACTGCTACTTAGTAGTGGAATTATAGCTACTGCCTGCCCAAAATGAACTACGTCTTTCCTAACTACTCTCCCCTCCATTAAGTACTCCCGAGAAATTAGTGTGACCCTCCTCCCCCTACACAGCACCTCCTCATTAAGTAACTTAACCTCCACACTAACACCTAAACCTCAAGTACATGAAGAAATATAATTATTGCTGAGTTAAGGTAGATATTAGTGGATGATGGAGATTGGTCTTTGGGGATCAATGACCGAGGGGGCGATTACTGACACATAATAAGTAACTTGCTGATTCCTTAAATTACTTACTTAAGCCCTGCATAATAGCTAAGAGAGGCTTCACTTCATCTACGTATGGGCGGGCCCAAGCAGAATTAATAAATTCCTCAGGCCTCATTACTGCCTTGAGCTCCCCAGCCTCAAAATAAGCTATTCTATCACCAAGAAGAACTGCTTCAGCAAGGTTGTGGGTGACGTGTACTGCTGTGAATTTTAATTTCTTATGAAGCTCCTTAAGAAACTCCCTTGCCCTACCTCTCAGCCTAGGATCTAAGCTTGCAGTAGGCTCATCAAGGAGGAGTAACTTAGGCTCAATAACTAGCGCCCTAGCTAGCGCCACCCTCTGCTGCTCACCCCCAGATAGCTGGTGAGGCCTCCTGCTAAGTAAGTCCTTAATTTCTAAGACTTCAGCTATTTCCCTAACTCTTCTTTGAATTTCTGACTCATCTACACCTCTTACTTTAAGCCCGTAAGCTATGTTCTCGTAGACCGTCATGTGCGGGAATAAAGCGTAGTTTTGAGGAATTAAAGCAACTTCCCTCTCCTCAGGCGGCTTAGGTGCTACATCACTACCATTAATTACTATACTGCCCTTTACAGGCTTGAGGAAGCCAGCTAGTGTGTGAAGAAATACTGTCTTCCCTACTCCACTAGGTCCCATAACAACTAAGTACTCACTACTACCTACCTCCAAGTAAGGTATGGAGAGCCTGAAAGTACCTAACACTACTTCGAGATCCTTAATCACGATCACTTCCTCAGCACCCACCTAACAATTACAAATAGCGCAATCGAGAGCAGGATCAGCGGTATTGAGAGTGCTATAGCGTAGCTTAAGCCGTAGGTATTGAACCACTCAACAATGAGTACATTCACGGACTTCGGGTAGTACGCGACGATGAGTATTGCACCTACCTCACTAATTGACCTAGCCCACGAAAGTATGAACCCTACACCTATGCTTCTCAGAGTAAGTGGCATAGTGATTGTAGCAAATACCTTGCTTGTGCTGGCGCCTAAGCTCCTAGCAACCATTTCGAGCATTGGGTCTATGGACTCTATTCCTACCTTGACAGTATCAACTAGTATTGGTGCTGAAACGAAAGCCATAGCAGCTACTATACCCCAGAAGCTGTCGTCTACAGCTACCCCCAGCCTGGTGGTTAAGGGTCCTAGCAAGCCGCCTCGCCCGTAGGCCGTAAGTATCATAATACCTGCTACAGCATGAGGAATCATTAGAGGGACATCCAGCAGACCCTCAACTAAGTACTTACCCTTAAACTCCTTGCGCGCTAGTACGTAAGCCAGCGGAATACCGAGGACCAGTAGTACTGCTGAAGCAGTTAGTGAAGCCTTAATAGTTACTGTGAACGCGTCCCACGCCTCAGCTGAGAGCATAGGGTCCTTAATTAGCGCCCTCTCCACAATACCTAGGTCGGTTAGCAGAAAAATAGCTACGATTGGGGCTAGAAGAAAGAAAACTAGGATTGATGCTGTAATAGAAATAAATAAGGCAAACTTCTCAAATCTTCTAATACTACCCACCACCAACCTTAACGTACCTCAGTAGCTCCTTAGGCACGTTCCCGTAACCTAGTGGCTCCGCCAGAAATGGCTGCCCTAGTGACTCAAATATACTCCTCCCCTCACTCAGCAGTAGCTCAATAAACTTTAGCCCTAGCTC
>CAYZJX010000118.1:0-3991 GCA_964479035.1 uncultured Desulfurococcaceae archaeon | reverse complement strand
TAGATGTCTCGAGCAACTTAAGTGCTGTACTTCCTGCAGGAGTTGTGAGTGTGCCGGCTCTGGAGGTAGACAGCAAATTAGTTGCTATTGACCCCCTAGAGCCAGAATTCGTTGAAGCTATCTTGCTTGACGATAAACCTAGGACTGAGGGCTTCGTACCTAAGAACATCGATGAAGCACTAGCGAGGTTCAAGGACAGTGTAGCTGCGAGTAGCTACGCATCGTCAGTAATCCTAGTTCACGGTAGTTTAGGACCCCTACTCTCGCATGACTTTATTGAGGTAGTTGCGAGGCTTAAGTTAAGTAGGTTGAGTACAAATGAAGTACTTAGAGCAATTAGGGTGAACTCAGCGGCAATATACGAGGATGTGCGTGCCAGCGCCCTCAGAGTAGTTGCGTTAAACTACATTAGAGAGCTGGTGTGGCTTAGGAGGGCTACCAGCCCGAAATCACGAGGGTATTAACGCGTTCTCACTAAGGCTGCGGCTACTCGCTAAGGCATCAGTTGGGCGCGGCCTCTTACCGTACGACCTCAGGAACCTACGTGAGGCATCTAGGGAAATAGAGTACTTTCTTAAGGAAAATGTGGAACGTGTACATAAGCCACGTAGTAAGGAATAAAAAGAGCTTCAATACAGCACCTAGTGATAGCTTATCAACAGTATAGTTGATCATAAATTCTATAGTTTATCTATAGCTAAGTTTAAATATTCAATGTTAAATCATATTAGTGTTAAGCGGTGATTGTATGAGGTGCTTAAAGCACCTTTACATAGCTGGATTAATCTCAATTTTAGCCATACTCGCTATGCCAGTATGGCATATTCCAGCAGTGGGTGCGAGTTCTCAGATAGTGTACGTTATTGATCGACTTCCATACGTTATCAATACTTCAGGTACGTATGTGATGAACTCAGACCTCTACGGACCTAACGGCATAGTTGTTAATGCTAGTAACGTCACGATAATCGGAAATAACCACAAGATAGTAGCTACTGCACCTAACGCCATAGGTGTTAAGATTGAGAGATACATGTATGGAGTCTATAACGTCAAGATAGAGAGCCTGGTCATAGAAGACTTTGACTACGGCATATACCTGAATGAACCAGGCTCATACAACTGGAGTGGCGTAGAATTAGATAATGTAGTTATCAGAAACGCGACAGTAGGAATATATAATTCCGAGTGCTGGTACAATCTCCTAATACAGAATGTAGTAATTGAGGCAACTCAGAGAACAGAGTACGGGATATATAACGAATATCCCTATGGGGTCGTAATCTATAATGTAACATTAATTGCACCAGCATCAACTACGACGACAAGCATAGCCATATACAGCTATGACGGGTACTCTACCTACATACGTAAGTGTAAGATATTAGGTAGCTGGGACTACGGGATCTATGACGAGGATATGGAATGCGACTGCATAGCTGAAGGAACCGAAATCATTAATGCAAGCACAGGAATATATCTCGATTACTGCGAATACACTTCAATAATTAACACTAAAATAGTGAATACGTCCGACGACGGTCTATACACATATGATTCTTATTATGTCGGTATCCTCGGGACAGAAGTAGTTGGTTGCGGGAGCGGTATGTACGTTGAATATAGCTCGGGCGTAGTAATTGACGGTTGCATAGTGACAAACTGTGCTGGGACGGGTATTTATCTAGACTCCTCTTCGTACAGTGTGAACATTACTAATAATCAGATAATTGGAAACAGTGGTTATGGCATAGAAGTGCACTCAACTAGCACCTATGTAAATGTACGCGGGAACGTGCTAGCTGTGAATGCTCAGAGTCCTCAGGCCTATGATGAGAATGGCGTAGGTGAGTGGAGCAGTAACTACTGGAGTGACTGGAGCGGTAGCGAATCCTACGTATTTACTGGCAATAGTGATGACTCCCCGCTACCTGAACCTCTTCCAGACCTCTCATGCCGAGCTGTTTACGTACCGGAGTCAGTAGTTGGAGAACGTGTGGTGGAGGTTAATGTAGAAGTAGAAAATAAGGGCTACGCTAATGTAATTGAGCAGCCACTGAGGCTCTACTGGAGCGAGCCAGCTAAATTTACTCAAGCTCCATTCATATGGTTTGACTTAGATGAGTCATCAGCGACATGGGTTGATGGAGGAGATGTGCTGGAGGATTATGGCAACTATATTATTCAGGGAGACGATATGTACTTCATTTACAAGTTGCCGTTCACCTTCGAAATATATGGGCTTAAGTACAACTACATATCAATGTCAACAAACGGCCTTATTGAGTTTCTCAATGACACTGAAAGTAATCTAGAGAATTTAGATAGCGTCCACACTTACGGGTATCACAGGGTCATGTACTACAGGTATTCACCAGCAGGAACCACTACCTTATTCGCTTACTCAGGAGATCTTGAAGCAATAAATTTTGCTGGTGTATTTAATCTAGGCGATAAGGTTGTTATGTGGTTTGATGGGTCGACAGATGCAGACGGCAACCCCAGTTACCCCGTTCAGTATCAGATAATACTCTACAGCAATGGGACAGTATTGGTTAGTTTAGGTAACCTAACATTTACTGAACTTGAAGGTGACGGGTTTACTGGTCTTTACGTAAGTAACTTAGGAGCAGAGATAACTGCAGGTTACATGTTGCCACCCATGACTTCATGGAAAATAACACCTAAGCTGAACCTAGCTGACGAGGTCAGCATAGATCTGAGTCCTGGTGAGGTTAAGAACTTCACGATGGTGTGGGACACCAGCTCCCTACCTCACTACAGCGAGTTTACGTTGTGGGGTGATCCTGATGCTTCAGGTGATACCTCACTATACAATGACTTAGCTTATAGTAGCTTGTACGTGGTCCCACCTCCGGCACCGCCCGCACAATCTGCTCCCCCTGTCGGTGGAGAGGTCGAGGTGCCTGAGTCAGGTGGTAGTGAGCTGGTAAGCTACTACTTACTAACTGCTGTTGTATTGAGTGCCGTGGTAGTTGTGGCATCCCTACATAGGGAATAAACAGGCCATTAGTTCTTAAATAAAGTGTAGCTGTTTTTATTTTGAGTAGCTACAATATATTAACTTTCTTAACTTTGGTTATCTACGGATAGTTTATGAGTGCGGAACTAGTTGTTGAGAGGCTTAAGCTAGTTGGCATGCACTGCGCTACGTGCGCGGTAACTATCGAGAAGAAGTTGAAGTCACTGCCCGGTGTTGCGGACGCTTCTGTGAGCTTCGCTGGTGAGGAAGCTACAGTCAAGTACGACCCTAAGAGGGTTTCCTTAGGCGATATTGTCAGGGCTGTTAGGGATGTTGGGTACGATGTCTATAAGGAGGAGGCTTACTTCGTTACTAAGAACTTAGTGTCCGTTGATGAGGAGCCCATAATTGAGGAGAGACTGAAGTCACTGTCAGGTGTGATCGATGTTAGGGCTTCTCACGTGGCTAAGAGTGTCTCAGTAGTATTCAATCCATTGACAGTCAATGTTGAGGTTGTAAGGGAGTTACTTGAGTCAATGGGGTATGAGGTCGTCAATATTAAGAAAGAGGTTGAGGTCGAAGATGTTGAGGCAGGCATCCTTAAGGAGGAGTCATTAAGGCTGAAGAAGGTCCTTACCCTCAGCCTCGCACTTGCTGTTCCTTTAATGACATACATGATCCTTGGGGTTCTAGGAGTGCCGGTGCCTCTCTGGGAGTACAGGAGCTTTATTGGATTAACCCTTTCGACACCAGTGCTTGCTATCGGCGGACGCAGGTTCTTTACAGGGGCTTACAGAGCCCTTAAGAACAAGACCGCCAGTATGGACACCTTAGTGGCTCTCGGTACGGGATCAGCATACGTGTTTAGCTTACTCGTTATGTTGGGTGTTATTCAAGCTCCTGAGACGTACTTCGAGACTAGTGCTACCGTCATATCGTTCGTTCTAATAGGTAAGTACTTAGAGCTGAAGATGAAGGTCAGGACAGGTGAGGCCGTCAGGAAGTTAA
>CAYZJX010000117.1:0-4157 GCA_964479035.1 uncultured Desulfurococcaceae archaeon | reverse complement strand
TCCCAGCTCCTCAGCGCAGGACATATGTAGCAGCCTATTCTGTAGAACCCTAGCAAGTAGAGAGGATTAAGCCTTAAATTATTCCACTGAATGTACAGCTGTGTTAATGCTGTACCCCAGAACTTAATTGGAGCTACCTCAATTCGGGACTTACTCACCCACCGCACCGGAGGCCTCCTAAACCTGCTTTCTGACTCAGCATCCCTATCACCCACTACAACAAGTACGTTGCCGTCCAGCTCCTTCAAGAACTTTTCAATTACTGAAACCTTCCTCAACGTACACCACCTGTTGCTATGTGACGGCAGAGGCAGCCCCTCTTCAAGAATCCCCCTATCTACTCCAGCAGGCAATCTAACTACCTCAACACCTAGCTTTCTAGACACCTCATCAACATACTCTACAGTTTGAGGAAACTCAATACCAGTATCTGAATACACAGCAATAATTTTACTCCTCGGAAACACCTTGAGGGCTAGCAGTAGTACTGCTGTAGAGTCTTTTCCTCCGCTCCACGGAACTACTACGTGATCAGCCCACTCCTTAAACCTCCTCAGTAATTCAGTACTAATGCCCTCGTACACCTTAAGGACATCATCATTAGCTTTGAGTAAGTTCTCAATATTAATTACTTGATACCTAGGCTCAGAAGTCTTGTAGCCTTTAACCTCCAGCCCCTCATTAAGAATTTTGAAGGCACCGCAGGATTCCGGGCCGCAGTACACAATGTGCTCACCGCCAGCACACCTTACTATCAGTGGGTTTTCGAGAGTTCCAAGACCGGTTACCTCACCTACTAGCTCACCCCACGCACCAAGCCCTAAAAAAGCATCACGTAGTGGCTCATAAAGGAAGTTCTTAAGTGCCTCACCTCTTCCTGAGAATACGTAAGCGTTGTGCTCACGTGACCACCTTGTCCTTAATCTCATAATTACTCTAGCAGTATTGAACTCCCTAGCCAATTCCTCTATGCGTGCGTTTCTCACCTTAGTCTTAGGGATCCTGCAGACAACTACATTCGGTGGAAGGGATTCCTCAATATACAGTACATTACTAACATCATCTCGGCCCAGAAGTACTATATAAATAGAGTTTGAGTTAATAAGTGACCTAAGCCCGCTAGTAACTGCTTCATCGCCCCTAATGCCCTTAAGAGTTATTACTTCAATCCCCCAGTCGGAATAAAAGCGTCTAAGCATAGCAGTAACAGCATCAGCATCTTTTCTGCTTCTTACAACAATCTTAAGCAACTTTATCAAGAAGTCAAGTTTCACCAAGAATATTAAATTATATCACAATAGAAGTAAATAATACAGAATTAGTGCCTTGGTTTACCTATAGGAAGAATTTCCTAATGCTGAAACAAGTATTAGAGAAAAAGTTTTTCCCTATGTTTAGTTATTACCGGGTTCATGGGGTTACTGCGTCTGCCCATACTTCTTTGCTAGTAACATTAGCTCTTTTGCCCTTCTCTTCGCGTCATCATCTAGTATCTTCCAAACACGTACTATTCTTTTCAGGACGTCCTGAACGTGCTCTTTATTTAGATCGTAGTAGTCCTTTCCTAACTCCTTAAGTACATCAAGTAAGTTACTTACCTCTTCACTAATTTCTACGGCTTCCCTCGCAGTGTACATTTCTACTTCTAATGTCACATTAGCTGACTTAGCAAAGAACCCTGTCTTTCCTTGAAAGCCTATGAATAATTCCGTTCCTGGATCAGCAGTGAATTTAAACTCCTTTGTTCCAACTAGTTCATGCTCTTCTATATGAGGTCCCGCTAGAGTTATCAGCACTGGGTTATTAGATGACACTCTTATAGTTACGGAGCTCCCGTAAGGTATAATATGCCTTAACTCTTTCTTAGATCCCTTATCAACCTTAAACGACTTAACATCCTTCTTATACAGGGTATCATATCTAAGTATAGGACTGCTCAATTAATTAGACCTTTAAAATAACATCTACAGCATTAAAATCTGTAATATTCGCTCAACGAATTATTAAATAAGTAACTTACTAGTATACTCCAGCAGCCCTCTATTCGCTTGCCATAAGCATTGGCCTGACTAATTTCACGCCCTTAACCCTCTCTATTTCACGTATTAGATTGTGAACGCGTTCAGCACTTCCTCTTACAGCTATAGCTAGCATGCATTTCCTCGCATCTAAGTGTATATGCATTGTACTAATAACTACATCTAAGTACTTGTGCTGTATGTCCGTCAGCACTTCATCAGCATGACCTACCTCATGATCATAAATAACTCCTAAAACACCAGCTACCTTTCCTTCAGCCAGCCTCCACCTCTGCTCAATAATAAAGAGCCTCAGAGCCTCTTGAATAACCTTAGACTTACTACCTAGCTCGGACAGCCTCATAAACTCCTGAAGTTCCTTAGCCAAATCTCCAGGAAGGTAAACTCCAAACTTAACTCTACTACTCAGGATAGTCCACCATAAATTATTAGGTTCGAGAAAATTAAAGATAATTAATTACTCACCAAGTTTTCAGGGTATGAGCTAAGGAATAGATTAATTATGAATGTCTCAGTAAATCCAGAGCTAGTGTAGTTGTAAATAACTCAGCATGTTAAATTAAGAGCACAGAAGTACTGTCACTAAGCGCTCCCACTTATTTGTTTAATTCTAAATAACATGTATCTTAGATCCCGTGACCTCAGCTAGTAGATCTACATATGATGGTGAGGGATCTAATATGTCCCTAGGCCTTGTGTCATATATGTTAAGTACTATATTATGCTTCCTCAGCGCGTTAGCTAGCTTCAAAAGCTCATCTCCTATGGGTCCGGTGCCGAGTGGCACGTTAGCTTTTCCGTCAGTTATCAGTACAGCCCTAATTACTGAGTTCCTGTACTTCATCCTGAAGGCACGCGCTAAGGTAAGCAACTTACTTAGTGCTGCCGACAACGGTGTTCTACCGCCCGTAGATAACTCATCTATAATGTCGTACACAACTTCATACTTTCTTGTCGGCGGAACAGCCACTTCTGCGTCATACCCCCTGAATGCTATTAATGTGATGTAATCCCTCCTAACGTAGGATGATTCAATTAACTTACGCGTAATACCCTTAGCTATGCTCATCCTCTTCCTCACGGACATACTGCCACTGCAGTCAAGAAGTATTGCTGTCAAGCAGGGGATTCTCCGCCTACGCACCCTAATCCTGAAGTCGCTGGTATCCACATGTAAGGGAAGCTTCATCACCCTTAAAGCTGCAGCATTAATTGTGGCGAAAACATCTATATCATCTACTTCACTCAAGTCTTTAGGTATGGTGTAAGTTACCGCTCGTCCTTGACCTCCTCCAATAACCGTAGCTACTTCAGCCCTAGAGCCCCTTCCATTGTGGAAGAGGTTACCTCCTACTTCAGCACTACGTGAGTAGTCAGGGAGCGGACCTCTGTAATCTACTGAGTCAAACCTAAGTGCGCCGCCACTTCCATACGCACCTACCAAATTACTGCTAATCCCTCCACCTGCTTCCTTTTGCTCCTCCTGCTTCTCCTCATTACTTCGTTTCTTACTGTCCCCTCTAAGAGGCTTGGGATGCGGAGGGATGTCCAGTTTCTCAAATGGCTTAGACTTCATTCTATGAGGTAAGGCTAGCTCTAAAGCCTTCTTAAGGTCTTCAAGGCTTACCTTAACCCTACCATTAAGTGCTGCTATGGCTTTAGCTACTTTAGCTGCTACTATTTCAGCTCGATGAGTTCTAATACCCATCTCAACTATGGTTTTAGCCAGAAGTTTCAGTAAATCATCACTTATCTCAACCTTAGGTAGGAGCTCCCTAGCCTTCCTTACTTTTTCCCTAATTTTCGTCTGCTCAGGCTCCCATTTCCTACAGAAACCTACCGGGTCACTGTGAAATTCCTCAACCCTCCTAACTATTTCAGCCCTCATTTCAGGGTCCTTAACCGCCTCTACAGGTACGTAGAGCCCGAACCTATCTAAGAGCTGAGGTCTCAGCTCACCCTCCTCAGGGTTCATGCTCCCTATGAGGATAAACCTTGCAGGATGCTTGAATGATATGCCCTCACGCTCAACTATGTTCCAACCTAATGCAGCAGCATCTAGGAGTAGGTCAGCTATGTAGTCGTCGAGCAGGTTCACCTCATCAATGTACAGGATAT
>CAYZJX010000116.1:0-4161 GCA_964479035.1 uncultured Desulfurococcaceae archaeon | reverse complement strand
ATGATGTCGTTAGGCTCTCTGAGGAACTAGAGAAAGATCTGGGTGCAAAGTATGTTGACTTGGACACGCTACTGAGGGAAAGTGACATCGTAACTCTTCATGTACCTCTCACAAAAGATACCTATCACCTAATTGATGAAGAAAAATTAAGAAAAATGAAGAAGGGCGCAATTCTCATAAACACTTCGAGAGGAGCTGTAGTAGATACTAATGCTTTAATTAAGGCGCTGAGAGAGGGCTGGATAGCTGGTGCCGGACTTGATGTGCATGAATTAGAACCACTGCCGCCGAATCACCCGATAACAGCATTTAAGAACGTTGTTCTCGCACCTCACATAGGATCAGCAACCTACGAGACTAGGCTAGCTATGGCTATGTTAGTTGCTGATAATTTAATAGCATTTGCAGAAGGTAGAACACCTCCTACCCTAGTTAATAAGGATGTAATTAAGGTGAAACCTCCTGGATTTAAGTAGTTTAATCCTGAAATAAGTCAGCAATGTAAATGAGTAACCTACTATCACATCAAAATATTTTTATTAAATATCGATACTTTTTATAGGTGGGCATTCCATATGTCATCTCCAACGCTGAATTATAAAGCAATTATACCTAGCTTACTTGGAGAGCAAGCCTTCGTATACATTGCTAAGGCCAGAGAGCTCGCAAGTAAGGGTGCTAAGGTAATTAGTTTCGGTGTAGGTCAGCCTGACATACCTACGTTTGATCACATAATTGATGCAGCTAAGAAAGCCCTTGATGAGAAGTTCACTGGTTATACAGAGACTGCAGGAATACCTGAGTTAAGAGAGGCCATAGCAGACTACTTAAACAGTAGGTATAGTTCCGACGTGAGGTCGAATGAGGTTATATTAACGCCAGGTGGTAAAGGAGCCATCTTCCTAGCTGTGTCAGCTTACGTAAGTCCTGGAGATGAAGTAATTATTCCTGAACCCTCCTACCCTGCATATCCTGAGATCACTAAATTCATTGGAGCTAGACCTATATTTGTTCCACTAAAGTGGCTTGGACCGGATGGTGGTTTTGCTTTAGATATTGAATTGATTAGGAAGTCGATAACTCCAAAGACCAAATTAATAGTAATTAATAATCCGCAAAATCCAACAGGCGCGCTCTTCTCACCTAAACAACTTGGTGAAATTATGGAAATTGCAAGAGAGCATAAAATACCTGTGCTTGTTGATGAAATATATGATAATTTCATATACGATAATTCACCGTTTAAGTCATTCATATCTTACTCAGACTGGCGTGACTATATCCTCTATGTTAATGGATTCTCTAAAACATTCTCTATGACTGGGTGGAGGCTGGGTTACTTAGTAGTTAGGAGAGAAGTTGCTGAAAAATTAACTAAGTTAGCAGTTAACATATGGTCATGCACTGTCTCATTTGCTCAGAAAGCCGCTGTAATAGCACTAAGAGGCAACTGGGAGCCTGTTAAGGAAATGATTAAAATGTTCGAAAATAGAAGGAACTTAATAGTTAAGAAACTGAGGGAAGTCCCAGGATTTGAGGTATGGCCTAGTAAGGGTGCATTCTACGTGTTTCCATGTATTAAGAAGGTACTTGATGAGACAGGCTTAAGTGTTGAGGAGTTTGTTGAGTGGATACTATATAATAAATACGTAGTTACACTACCAGGTACTGCATTTCCGGAGAAGGCAGGCAAAGACTTCATAAGATTGAGCTTTGCTACAAGTTTCGAAGCTATTGAGGAAGGAATAACTAGGTTAAAGGAGGGAGTTGAGGAACTGCTTAGTAAATCGAAAAATAATTGCAATAGTATAACTTAGAACAACTGTTTTACAATCTAATTAACTTTAATTATTCCCGATACAACCCCAAATAAATTAATCCTTATAAAATTAGTATGAGTAGGGATGAAGAAAGCTGTCGCTGATGAGTTGTCGGATGATTTCAGAATCCCCGTCGGACCTAATTGATTTGATTAAAATTTTTTACGTGATGTTCTCACGTAAGTACTATTTTTCTTATTCTATACCTTATTGGCGGTAATTTTACATTCCCTCTTATGTACTCCTTGATCGCTTTCCTTATTACGTCAGATCTCGTTAGGCCTGACCGTGCTGCAAAGCGATCTAATTCTTCTAGCTCCTCGTCTCTTAGCTTAAACGTCACAACACGCATAATTTCACCGTGTAAGGCTCTACTTAGGCCTATACTTAAGCTAATCTGAAACAATATTACATAGTGAGAGTCTTAAGTGAAAATAACACTATTTTCAGAGAGCTAATACAGTTCAGATGAAAGTATTTTTGGTGGGGCCGCGGGGATTTGAACCCCGGACCACGGGGACTTCCGCCGTGTGAAAGTGGACCCGAACCCCGCATTCTCCCAAGCTAAACTACGGCCCCTACTGCCAGAGAATCATTATTTAGGGGCTTATAATGTTTTAAGTAATTCAATTAGCTTGCTCGTAATTTTCTTTGAAGCTATTACTGTATTCAACCTACCTGATAATGCTTCTTCATACATGGACGCTAGCTCGCTGTCAGTGCTTGACTCAAGTACTTTTTTAATTATTTTCTTTAGCCTCATGTCTAGAAGTAGCTCGAGTTCTAATTTTCTACGTTCCCTTCTCTTAATAACCTGTAAACCACTGCTTCTTATAAATTCATTTCTCTTAAGTAAGACATTAATTAGTTCATTTACCCCTTTTCTATAAAGTGCTGACACCTTAACTACCTTAGGTTTCCAACCCTTCCTCTCTATATCCTTAATCGCAAAAAGCACCTGATTATATGTCATTTCAGCTTCTGGTCTATCTGCTTTATTTACCACGTATACGTCACCTATCTCCATGAGGCCTGCTTTAATTGTTTGAATTTCGTCTCCTGCACCCGGCATAAGTGTAATTACTACTGTATCAACAGCTTTCATTATATTTACGCTGTACTGACCAGCCCCAGGTGTCTCAATTATTACATAGTCGTATCCTACACTCTCTAATACTTCAATAACTAGCAAAGCCTTCCAAGGAAGGGCCTCTTCAGCACTTGTGCTCATACTCCTCACAAATATGTTTTCTGATATCAAGCCTCCCATTCTAATTCTATCACCTAGGATCGCACCTCCACTAAACGGTGAAGACGGATCTATAGCAAGCACACCAACCTTATACCCTTTACTACTCAGAGTCTTAGCAAGTACTGCTATAAGAGTTGATTTTCCAACTCCGGCTGAGCCAGTAATGCCAATTACATGCGCGCGCGGTTCGCAAATCCATATTGCATTCAATACATCAGCGACTGAGTCAGGATCGTGCTCAAGTTGTGAAATAAGCTTAGATAACACTCTCTTATTATTAGCCAGTACCTCTCGGTCAATAAGTAAGTCACTCATACCGCTTGATGACATGTTCATAATATTTTACCAGCAAAATATCTGGTATGTCCAAGTTAAATATTTCGAGGTAATACTTACAGTTGCTTAAATTACATGTAGTGCTACCTGAGCTTTAGCTAGAGAAGTAGGTAGAGTAACTTACGAATACAGAAAAATTATACGTAAACTATAGTTGACGGAACTCTAACTAATTCATCACTTCCAGACTCATTCATTTCAGCAACAAGTTCATCACGATGCGCTTTAAGATAAGTAACTAAAAGTTCTTCAACTGCCTCTCTAATATAATCGCTCTTAGATTGATATCCCAACTCTTTCGTGGCCTTCTCAAGAAGCTCACTTATGTCCCGGCTTACCCTTAATGTGATAGTTTTTGTTTTTCTAGCATTAAGTTCGACGATAAACATCGAAACACCATAATAATTCCGAGCCAAAAGTAATTAAAGATTGATTCGCGTGTTAGTGCTTGTGCAGTAATATGTGATTATGGTTGTATTGAGGTAATACACTAAGTAATTCTTATCGTTGGATGCTGTGTTGTATTACTAAGCAATTACTATTGGCTACCCATAAACGTCTAGTAAAAGTTTGTTCAGAATTATTTTTACTTTTTTTAACTGGTTCATTCTTTACTACCGTAAAAATCTCTTTCAATATTAATCCACCTACTATCTCTTAATAGAAATTAATGTACAGGAGCTAGACTTTATTGAGTCAGCTCGATATGTTAGATTAAAACAGCCCTAATAGGCTGGACCCTAAGCTTGGTGG
>CAYZJX010000115.1:0-4237 GCA_964479035.1 uncultured Desulfurococcaceae archaeon | reverse complement strand
TTGAGGTCTTCCTCCTTAATTATTTTTCTGCGCATGCCATACTCTAGATCATCGTCACTTAGTTGCTGAAGGAATATCCTGAAAATATCAAGCGCTGCCTGCTTAGCACCATATCTCTGCATGTAGCACAAATTAGCTGACCATAATTTCCTAGCAGAGTAGTCTCCCTCATTTAAGGCTGATATTATGGCTTCAGCTACACAGTAAGCCGAAAGCATTGCTGATCCTTTACCACCACCATGTATCGGGTTAACGGTGTAAGCTGCATCACCTATGACGGCAAAGCCATTCCATACGAGTGATGGTAAGGGACGGCGAGTAGGTACTGAAGCGCCGCCTGCCTCGATAAGCTTGCTTTCCTTGAATATGCTGCGTGTCAGCACATACCTATATAGCTGTGCCTTAGGATGCTGGTTACCTACACCACCTTGAACACCAAGCCCTATGTTAACGAGGCCCTCTTCCAGTGAATAAGGGAAAAGCCACCAGTAGCCTCCAGGCGCTATTTTATTTGATATGTAAATTCTGAGTATTTCAGGTTCATCAATAGGCTCCTTAAGTTTTCTAATTTCTCTATATGCTATATTAGTATCCTTAGGATCCAATTCTTCACTTACTGGCCAGTCACGAGGGCATTGCCTAGCTAGTACTCTAGCAACTCCCGTGGCATCAACAACTATTTTGGACCTTACTTTCTTAGTGCTCTCTTTGTCGCTGATTACTGCACCTGAGACAAAGCCATTACTTATGATTAATTTTAGTACCCTTACTTTTTCCTTAAATTCCACACCTCCCTTAATGGCCTCAATAATGAACTTCTGCGTGTAAGATATTCTATTTATTTCGAAGCCGTCGCCTAAGATACGGTATCTTATGTCCTCATAAGGTGAGAAAATATCTATTCCTCTTACTAGGCCACTTAACTCCTTACCTGTTGGGGGAGGTACCTTAAGCTCATCTATATGGTGCTTACCTATGGCATCTCCGCACGGTTTATCACCGACCCTATTGAATGACTTAATGTCTAAGAGAAGCACCTTAAAACCGCGATTACGTAGGAAATACGCAATCGAGGAACCTGCTATTCCAGCACCTGCTATTATTACGTCATAGGATTCTCCGCTCATTAAGAATCGCCTAAAAGAAGGGTTAGCACTAAATAATTAAATTTTCCTCAAGTTCTATATGTGTATAGCGGAGAAGGGGGTAGTCATGGCCAGTGAGTGCGTATTTATAGTTAATTTACAGAATGTAAAAAGCCAACCTGAAGATATTTGTCACTTTATTAAAAAGAAGTTTAATGAATTTTTAAGTTTGGGATACACAACGTTTAAGTTCATAGTAGTTACTGATAAAGAATTAAATGAGTGGATAGATTACGTTAGGTGCATAATTGAGTATAATATATCAGCAACAATAACCATAGACCAAGTTAATGAGATGAGCGAGGAAGTAGTGCGTAACGCAGAGAAAATATCTGATTTTTTAATAATTAAACATGAGTAGCTGGCAGTTACGGTCCCCGTCGCTCCATCTACATCATCTATCAGAGGATGTCGTCAGGTCATCCCAGCAGTACTACTGCTACATGACTTAATAACTTATTAGGTATATCTAGGAGGGTGCTGGGTATTGCTTTGCGAAGTATGTGAAGAGCGAGAAGCAGTAGGTAGGTGCAATATATGTGGTAGGTGGGTATGCAGTAAGCACTTAGTAGAAGGAGTGTGTGCTATTTGCAAGGATCTTATGTGTAGTATTTGCGGCAAACAATTATCAGTTAGCAGGTGCCCTATCTGCGGCAGATTAATCTGTAGAAACTGTTCTATAGAGCTTCAGCCAGGTATTAGAGTGTGCAGAGAATGCTACAGCAACTTGAGTCAGGTGGTGAGCAAGCATCCTTCATTAGCTTACCTAACTAGATTTCTTACAAGGAAAGCTTAAATTGCTGTTCGGAAGGGTTTAGCAGGTGGCCAACATGTCATTTAGTGAGGGCAGGGATGCAGTGAAGAATATTATCAGCAAATATGAAAGCATCAGGAAAGAGGCTGTAAAGAAATTACCTCAGTCAAAATCAGTGATATTTAATGTAATTGCAGACATAATGTATAGAATTGAGAAGTCGTTAGAGTACCTAAGTGAATTAGAAAAAACTATAGGTATTAGCGATGAAGGATCGAAGAAAGCGTGTGGTAACTTATATTTAGTTAAAATGGGTAATACTGCATCAGTACTTAAACTTAAGCCTGTTCAGGCACTTACTTATGATAGAGAAAGCAATGCTGTTTCCTTATCAGATGATTTGATTAAAGTGACCTTAGTGGGAGCTTTGATTAAGTTCGTGTTCAGGGGCAAGGAGTTTCAGTTTAATTACACCAACTTAGATGATGCTGCAGCTAAAGCAGATATAATTAAAGCTATAGCTAGATATGCTATTGATCTTGCTGATAGATTGCAATTAATTATAGAGCAATGTGCTAAGTTACATAACATAAGGCTTTAGTAAATTAATTTCATACAACCCTGCAGGTGCTCAATGAATTGATAGGCCTTGTATATAGCATACGCGATCCTGCAGGTACTGGAATAGCCAACTATATCTTACAACAATTTACTTATGAGGAAGTTGAGGTTCCTAAAGCCACTAATGCCGTGTATATTAAGGAACTTAACTCCATATTAGCTAGTTTTAGTGAGGATGTAATATACTTTGACTTCCTTGATGCGGTCCTTGACGTAGATTTTTATATAATTCTATCAAGACACTCTGCAGAATCCGGCATTAAGTCACTAACAGTTCATCACACAGGTAATCCTTATGGTAGGGCAAGTTTCGGTGGGAATCCTTACGAATTAAGTGTTGCTAATCCGCCAGTCACTAAGGTACTATTGGTTAAGCTATATGAGCTAAGTAACATATATGGGCTAACTGAATTTCAGGTAGTTTATGAAGCAACACACCATGGTCCATCAAATTTGAGGAAGCCACTGACATTTATTGAAATAGGTTCAAGTATTAATGAATGGAAATTACCGACAGCACATAAGGTTGTAGGTGAAGCTGTAATTGATGCAATCAAGGAGTATTCCAGTGGTAAAGTAAAATGTGTTGGATGTGTTGGATTTGGTGGTCAGCACTACTCTTCCGCATTTACTGAGAGAGCATTAAGTACTGAGGAGTGTTATGGGCACATAATACCTAGGTATGCTATAAAAATGCTGAGGAACGAAAAGCCTGAAAAAATAAGGTACGTCTTTGAGCAGGCTATCACTAAAAATTCAATCAAAATCGACAAGGTACTAGTTCTTAAGAAGTTGGGTAGGACAATTAAGGAGACTGTCAGAGAATTAGCTAGTGAGTTAGGTATTGAACTTAACATAGCTTAGTAACATGAACATGATATATGGCATATGTAGCATATCTGTTTTTAGATATTTAGGCAAAATAGTAATATTTCGGTTGGTGTACTGGTGATTGGTCATGGCTAAGGTAGTAATTAAGATTACAGGAAAGCTATTTGCTCAAGGTAATGAGCACGTGATTAAGGAACTTGCGGCAACTATTCTAAGTTATGCTGCTGAGGGAAACAAAGTAGCTATAGTTACTGGTGGTGGACCCACAGCTAGATCATACATAGAAATGGGAGGTAGCCTAGGGCTTAATAACTCACTTCTCGACTTACTAGGTATCGAATCGGCAAGACTGAACGCGCTCGTTCTTGCTGCACTGCTGGGCGGCTACGGCTACCTTCCAATTCCAAGAAATGTTGACGAATTCATGATGGCATGGTCAACAGACAAAATAATTGTACTTGGTGGCCTCCAGCCCGGACAGTCAACTAATGCTGTAGCAGCAGCTATAGCTGAAATGGTTGGTGCTAGCTTACTTATTAATGCTACAAATGTTGATGGAGTTTACGATAAAGATCCTAGAGTTTACTCAAATGCGCGCCTGCTCAGAACAGTTACAATAGAGGAATTAGAGAAAATACTAGCTGAGCAGGAATCCAGGCCAGGAAAATATGAGTTACTTGATAAGGTAGCGCTAAACATAATTCGCAGATCAAAAATAGAGACGGTATTCATAAATGCATTCAAGATAGATCAAATAAAGTTAGTTCTCAGCGGCAGAAAGGATGTAGGTACTTGGATAATTTTTAAGTAATATCTTAAAATACTCGCTATGGAAATATTTAACCCCTCTTAGTATTAGTTCTTTGGTGCGGGGGTGCCCGAGCTA
>CAYZJX010000114.1:0-4272 GCA_964479035.1 uncultured Desulfurococcaceae archaeon | reverse complement strand
CTGGGTGTCCTCTTCTCTATTAGGTCAATGCACAACTACATTCAGCCAGTAGCTACTCTATTTTTTGCTGTGCCCTCAGTTGCGTGGGTACCCATCCTAATTGTCTGGATTGGTATTAAGGAGTTTGAGCTGCCAGTAGCTGCTTCGTTTCTCTGTTCTTTCCCGCCAGCACTGTACGGCATGATTAACGCACTGAGGACTGTCGACAGGGAGCAGGTTGATGTAGCTATGGTATTGGGTGCTAGGCCTCAGACAATATTTACTAGAATAGTTCTTCCTCAGGCACTCCTCAAGATCATCCCGCTAATTAAGACTGAGGCAGTTATGGCGTGGAAGACTGTATTCGTTACCGAGATGATTGCCCTGTCCTCAGGGCTGGGGTACTTAGCTATGGTATACGCCACGACCATAGAAATGAGCAGCTTAATAGCTGTGGTTTTAGTTCTCGCACTAACTACCTTAGCTATAGTTCAGGTATTTGACCTCATAGAGAGGAGGTTCAGCAGTAGGTGGGTAGGTGAGTCAAGGTGGTTGAGGTCACCCTTAGGTCTGTGAGGAACTTTATACTTAAGTCCATAAGTACCTCATTTCCATCTGGTAAGCTCTCAGTTATTTTAGGTCCTAATGGAGCTGGTAAGACAACACTACTTAAGGTTATTGCAGGTTTAGTGGATTATGAAGGCAGTGTTTGCTTTGATGGTGAGTGTGTTGATGAGTTACCGCCTTATGAGAGAGGTGTTTCATACGTACCTCAGAGTAATGCATTATTTGCGAATATGACTGTGTGGGACAACATCGCCTTTGGACTGAGGATTAGGGGATTTAATGAGGAGTATACTAGGAAGAAGGTTAAGGAGCTAATTGAGATGTTTAGTCTTGGGTCAGTAGCTCATAGGTACCCAGTAACACTAAGTGGTGGTGAGGCACGGAAGGTAGCGCTTGCTAGGGCATTAGCAGTGGACCCTAAGGTACTTCTTCTTGATGAACCATTTACTAACTTGGATGTTGAGACTCGGGCAGCTGTAGAGCAGGAGGTAATGATGACAGTGAAGAAGTTAGGTAGGACTGTACTACTGGTAACTCACACTATTGAGAAGGCAGTAGTTAATGCTGAGAAACTCCATATTCTCTGGGGCGGTGAGCTCCTATTTTCAGGTAGACTGTCTGAATTAAGTACTGAGGTACTCCCTGAAGATGTTAGGTACTGGCTGGGATCGATTATTGAGGTTGACGGGTTCTACCATGATGAAGGCTTGTGCTACGCTGAAGTTAATGGATTCAAAATACCTGTAACCTGCGTTAGGGAGGTTAGGAGGTTCAGGAAGGTCCTTATACCAGCTGCTGCTGTAAAGATATGCAGGAAAGGCTGGCTGAAGGGTAAGGTAGTCAGTACTGGGAGGTCACGAACTTACTTTAGGGTTAGTGTGAGATTAGGGGATGCCGTAATTTACGCAATAACACCAATTCAGCTTAAGTCAGGTGAGGTAGTTAGTTTAAGAATAAGTGAGGCAATCCCACTAGGTGATTAATGTGGGCAGCGGGCTTGATGAAGTAATTAGGAAGTACTTCATGAACTTAATTAGTAAGCACGGGCTTGGCAGCGAATACATTACAGCTAAAGCAAGCAGTGGTACTGCAGGCTCAGGTGCTGTTGAATTTAAGATAGTTCCTCCTGAGTGGTTCGAGCTTCCTAGCAGAGAATATGCGATAGCTAGAGGTAAGGAAGTAATTATGGAGTGTGTGTTTAGGGGGGCTAAGGCACACGTATTTACTGCATCATCATTTAGTGGCTCACTAATGCTCAAGGACGTTCTCGAATTAGACCTAAATACTATATCTAATAGGGCCTTATTCTATGGCAGCTTAAATGCTGTAATGAGGTACTTAGGCCTTATAGACAAAACTATCCACTGTCGAGGCAGGGAGCCCCTCCGATGCGCTGAGTCTCTAGCTGATGAAGTAGTAAGTAAGTATGGGGACGTACCCGCCTTACTAGTAGGTTATCAGCCTGCAATGGCTAAAGCACTGGCAGGAGTGCTCAAGAATTTTTATGTAACTGACATGAACCCTGACAATATAGGTAAGAAAGTAGGTAACTCAGTAGTACTGAGCCATACAGAAAACTTCAGGTTGCTGAAAAAGGTTAAGGTGGCTTTAGTGACTGGAAGCGCGCTTGTGAATTCAACGCTGTGGCCGCTCTACAGTGAAGCGAGGAGGTTAGGTGTTGAACTGATAGTATATGGGGTTACAGCTGCAGGAGCTACTAAGGTACTGAATATTAATAGGTACTGTAGGTTTGGGACTTAATAGAAATTACATTATCAGTTCTACGCTTCAGCACCATTACTGAGTAGCGGCATGTAATGATTAATTATTTAAGTTTTTAAGCACTGATTTATGGGTGGCGTAATTGGGTAAGTCACCTGGTGAAGGGGAAGGTAAGGATTTAACAAGTAAGTTAGAGAAGCTGATGGCTGAGATGAAGGATTGGGAGCGGAAGCCCTTAGTTCAGGTTGGCAAGGCTATTATTGAGTTAGTTAAGCTGCCTAAGAGGGAGACTGCTAAGCGCTTTGAACCTGAGAAGCTCGCTCTCCACATAAGGCTTTCTGATTCATTTAAGGGGATATTCATTGTTGAGTATGAGGAGCTGAAGGATGTAGCTGAGGCACTAGGTAGTAGGACTGTTGATGATGTGGCTAAGGCTATAGATGTAATAAATAGGAAGAGGAAGGTTATTGAGTACGAGCTCTAGTTAATTTAAAACATCTTTATTTAGCTTTCCACGATTAAGCAATTAGTAGAGTCCTTTCTCGGGTAGATAGCTTTGGGTATGATACCAGTTGGTACAGGGCCTGTGAGGGCTAAGTCCCGTGTGACTCTAGTACTAATACTAATTAATGTCGTTGTGTACCTCATCACCACGTACGACAAGATGTTCATTAGTGTGAGTGACTACTGGGTTGATAAGGCAGCACTCATACCTGTAGCGCTCATGGAGCCCACGCAGTGGTACAGGGTTATCACAAGTATGTTCCTCCATGGAGGACTCTTCCACATATTCTTTAACATGTACTTCCTCTACCTCTTCGGCAGGGAGGTTGAGGGTGTTCTGGGATCTCTCAGGTTCTTCTTACTCTACATGATCTCTGGTATTACGGCATCTATATTCCACGTAGCTCTCACAGCTGTTGCAGGAATATACAATGTGTTCATACCTGCACTGGGTGCCTCAGGAGCTATAAGCGGTGTTTTAGGTGCTTACCTCCTGCTATTTCCGCATAAGAGAATGACTATATGCTGGTTCTTCTGGCTCTTACCCTGGTGCTTCACAACTAATGCAGCTTACTTCCTGGTATTTTGGTTTGCTACGCAGGTGATATATGGGTATGCAAGATTCGGTGGTGTGGCCTTTTTTGCTCACGCAGGTGGCTTTGTGGGTGGAATGCTCCTGCTAGCTCTCTTAGCCCCCAAGTGGGTTAGGGAAGCTAAATTTAGGGTAGGCTGGGATGTCTGGGGCTTTGGGTACTACTTTATTGAGAGGAGAGGCTTAGGTAGGTTTACTAAGGGGGTCTTGGCAGTACTCCTGCTGGCACTATTAGGTGGTGCTGCATACGCCATCGCAGAAGCAGGATACATCAAGTCTGGAATATACATGTACAGTATTGAGGCTGAGATGCCTGGAGCCCCTGAAGAACAGGACTTCGCGGTATACAGTATTGATAAGGGTTTAGTTCTTGAGCCCACTTCAGATGCGGCTAGAGTAGCTCTGAATAGGCTCTACTGGGCTGGGCTACTTAAGGGCCCGCCAAATACGAGTAGTGATTCACTGAGGTTTAAGGGGCTTGTTCACGCATCTATTGAAGGTACACCGGTTACTGTGAGGCTTGACTTAGTAGCTGCTGTTAAGTATGATGGAAATGGAGTTTTAATTAAGTGTGTGGGTAAAATGGTCACTGATGTAATTCAGATCTCACCACTAGGTGTGAGTCTAGAAAAGAGCGTCCCAATAAGGGTCAACTTAAGTGCTGAGGGCCCTGTAGAGAATGTTGGTAAGTCACTTATAGCCCCAACAGCTATCCTGGCACTAGCTATCACCCTGCCCGCAACGTACGTTGTGCTAGCTAGGGATAGGGAGCTAGTTCTTGAGTAATTAATTCTGTGTCCTATAAGAAATAATGTTCTTAGGTCTGTCCTCAATTAGTTAGTTGGGGGAGATTATTGCCTGATGTAGTAGATGTGGTGTTTTCAAGAGCCTCTGTGCGCTTCTTTAAG
>CAYZJX010000113.1:0-4285 GCA_964479035.1 uncultured Desulfurococcaceae archaeon | reverse complement strand
CATAAGTGATGAGGGCTTAAAAGTATTTTTGGATTAAAGAGAGTAGGTGGTGAGGGAGTGGCCGCAGCAGTAGCTATAGAGAAGTTTACGAGCTTAACGCCGTCAGAGTTCTTTTACCGAAATAAGGAGATAGCTGGCTTTTCAAACCCTTCACGAGCACTTTATCAGACCGTTAGGGAGTTAGTTGAGAACGCCCTTGATGCTACTGACGCTCACGGAATATTACCAATAATTAAGGTGAGTATAAAGAGAGATAAGGATAATGAGAGAGACAACGTATTTGGTGTAACAGTTGAGGATAATGGTATAGGCATACCCCCAAATCACATCCCATCAGCTTTTGGACAGCTTCTTTATAGCAGTAAGTATGTCCTAAGGCAAACACGTGGAATGTTCGGGTTAGGCGCTAAAATGGCTGTGCTCTATGGCCAAGTAACAACAGGAAAACCTGTTGAGGTGATATCAGCACCTATTAATTCAAGAAGAATATACTACTTTAAGATTAGAATCGACATTAAAAATAACAGACCAATAATTCTTGAGAGGTCATACTATAGTAAAACAAATAGTTGGCATGGAACAATAGTCAAAGTTTATCTGGAAGGTGACTGGAGCAGGTCTAAATCTAAGATTTACGAATATCTTAGGCGTACAGCAGTCATAGCGCCTTATGCTGAATTAGTTTTCAGTGATCCCGAGGGAAACATCGTATACTTTGAGAGATCAACAACAAAGATGCCGCCGCCACCACGTGAAGTGAAACCGCACCCTTATGGTGTAGACCTGGAAATGATGAAGATGATGCTTCAATTAACTACTGCTAAAAATCTCCTTGATTTTCTTATTAAAGAGTTTCAATGCGTTGGGGAAATAACTGCACGTAAAATCTTAGATAATTCAGGACTTTCAGTAAACGAGGATCCCCATAAGCTTACGTTAGAAGACGTCGATAGACTAGTAAGAACTATAAAGAAGTTAAGGGACATAAAGCCTCCGAGAGCAAATCACCTCTCGTATCTTGGTGAAGAAATAATTGAAACAGGTCTCAATGCTATATTACGGCCGGAATTTGTAGCTGCTGTAACCAGGAAGCCCTCCGTATATGAGGGGCACGCATTCATAGTTGAGGTAGGACTTGCCTATGGAGGCAGTATTAAAGCTTCGGAAAAACCACAGCTGCTCAGGTATGCAAATAAGATACCATTACTATATGACGAGGGTTCCGATGTATCATTCAAAATAGTTAATGAAGAAATCAACTGGAACTATTATGGTGTGTCATTCCCTGCACCCCTAGTTGTATTAGTGCATATATGCAGTACTAAAATACCATATAAAGGAGTGGGTAAAGAATCTATAGCTGATGTACCTGAAATCGAGAGAGAAATTATATCAGCTATACGTGAGGTAGCTAGGAGACTTAAATTGTACTTATCTAAAAAGAGAAAAGAAATCGAAGAAGCGGAAAGAGCTGTAACCATAGCAAAGTATATCCCTGAAGTCACTCAAGCCCTAGCAAAAATAGTAAATAATGTAAATCCCGAAAAACTAGAGTTAAGACTACTTACACTACTTAATCAAAAATTAAAGGCCTTCAAAATAAAATCGATAAGTGAAGTAGTTGTCAGCATAGAATAAAAATAGGGTGTCTATTGTGACGCTTACATACGTTTCATCTAAAGATGTGAAGGCTAGGAAAAAAGCCCTGAAAATACTCAGAAGAAAATTCGGTGAGATAGCTGAGCAAATACTTAAGGGTAGCACTCCAGTAATGGTTATAAGAAAAAGAACATTAGCTAACACTATATTTGACCGTGAAAAAGGCATCTTAAGAATAGGTGATGAATCTCTTAGAAGATCATTCTTAAATGCTGGGGAAGCAAAGAAATTTATGCAAACAGTTCTAATGGCTAGCATAATATATGATACCTTAGTAAATAACGAATATCCAACAATAAGAGACCTTTACTACAGAGGCAAACACACAATAAGATATAGGAAACTACCCTCGAAGAGGATAGTTGAGGAAAACACATGGGAAGAGCAAAAAGAATCTGACTCTGTAATTAGAGACATCGAAGTATTTATTGATATGCTTAGGGAGGAGCTCCTAATACTAAGCAAAGAGAAGGGTAAGGTAGTAGGCAATATGAGAATTAAATCAGGTGATGATATAATCGACCTGAGTAGGATGGGACATGGTGCATACGCCATAGAGCCAACACCGGATTTTATAGAATTTGTTGACGTTGATGCCGAATACGTCTTGGTAATTGAGAAGGATGCTGTATTTCAGCAGCTCCATAGGGCTGGTTTCTGGAAGAAGTATAAAGTAGTGCTTGTAACTAGTGCTGGGCAACCTGATAGAGCCACTAGAAGATTTATTAGAAGACTGAATGAAGAATTGGAATTACCTATTTATGTATTAACAGATGCAGATCCTTATGGGTGGTACATATATAGCGTATTTAAAGTTGGTTCAATTACACTTTCGTACGAGAGTGAGAGATTAGCTACTCCTAAGTCGAAGTTCTTAGGAGTATCTATGGTAGATATTTTCGGAAGCAGAAAGCTAGGTAAAAAACCATATTTAACTGAAGCAGAAAGAAGGAACTTCATAATTAAAGCAAAGGATAAGGACATAAAGAGAGCTAAGGAACTAAAGAACTACAGCTGGTTTAGGACAAAACGATGGGAACATGAGATTGAAATTTTTCTAAGTAAAAAAGCTAAGCTAGAAATAGAAGCACTAACAAGCAAAGGTCTTAAATTCTTAATAGATAAGTACATACCCGAGAAAATAGAGACTGGTGACTGGATTGATTAAGGAGATGATTAATAATGTTAGAGACATTCTCAAAAACATTAGTAAGTATATCGATCAAACGATGCTAAGGTACGAATCAAGTTTAAGAGAGTACATAAATTTCGTGAAAGAATCAGAAAGGTATAATTTTAGAGCACTGGTAGTCCCGCCATCAATAATTAAAGACGTTGCAGCTATAAGTAAATTACCTGTTGTTGGTGTTGCAGGCTTTCCATACGGCTACTCCCCCACGGAGGCTAAAATAAAGGAAATTGACACTATAGCTGAAGGCGGAGGCAGGGAGGTAGATGCTGTTATAAATCTAATATACCTTAAGGAAGGGCTTTATGATAAAGTAAGAGATGAAATAGAGTATTTAGTAAGTTATGCACACAATTTAGGATTAAAGATCAAGATTATAGTTGAGACAAGTATCTTAACTATTGATGAAGTTATTAAAATAGCAGAAATTGTTGCTGCTCAAGGAGCAGACTTCATAAAGACAAACACAGGTTTTGGGGTACGTGGTGTCTGTTTTGAGGATATTGTACTAATTAAGAGTATCGTCAGAAATAGAGTAAGAATTAAAGCTGCTGGTGGTATAAGAACTGCCTTGGATGCTGCTTATCTAATTTTACATGGTGCTGATGTTATTGGCACAAGTAAGGGAGTAAAAATAGTTGAGGAAGCTGAAAAATTACTGAACTTAAGGTAATACCTAGGTCGAAATCGAAACTTTCTCTGCAAAAAATCTGGTTAAATCTGTTAACGTAACAATACCGTTAACTTTATTATTTTCATCAACTACAACTACTCCTCTAACATCCTCCTCAAGAACTAGGACAGCTGCCTTACCTACCATTTCATCATTTTTAATCCTAGGTATAAAGGGTCGCATTACTTCACTCACACTGATGTGCTTAAGGCCTTCTTTGGAGCCTCCCTCAGCTAGTATATTTATTAGGTCAACTAAAGCATCGGTTAGCTCATCTATTGTCAGTATACCCACCAAATTATTCCTATCATCAATAACAGGTAATGTTGAAATGCCTTCATCAATAATTAATCTCCTAGCATGTATGATCGAGCTATATTTGCTGATTACTTTAACAGGATATGTAGCAATATCTCTAACAGGTACCCTGCTCTTTACCAGCAGGTTAGCGATATCCCACTTCGTAAATAGCGCAATAACTTGAGGTCCTCTAATAACTGGTATACTACTTATGTTTTTCTCCAGCATTATCCGCGCAGCTTTAAGTACTGAAGCATTATGTGGTAGTGTAAATACAGGTGATGACATAATCGAAGATAAGTGGAGTTGCGTAATAGGGAGTCTTTTAAACTTACTTTTCGTTAATGGAATTTTCCTTATTACGTCTTTCTTAGTTACTATACCTACGAGGTTCTCACCTTCATATATTAAGGCTCTATCAGTCTTACGCTTTCTCAGCTCTTTTAGTGCATTATAAATTGTAT
>CAYZJX010000112.1:0-4297 GCA_964479035.1 uncultured Desulfurococcaceae archaeon | reverse complement strand
AAGCTAAAGCCATAGCAATTACGACTCTCTGTCTCATACCTCCGCTTAATTGAAATGGATAACTATCAAAAACCCTTTCCGGGTCAGGAAGCTTTACTTCCTTAAGCAATCTTAATGATTCATCCTTAAGTTCTTTCTTTGTCATTCTTCTTCCTTCATATACCTTAGAATACTTAATAATGTCCATCATTTGCTCACCAATTTTAAACACTGGGTTAAGTGCTGCAGTAGGATCTTGAAATATCATTGAAATACTATTTCTCCTTAACATCATTAACTCTTTTCTGCTCATATTCATTATGTCTTTAGATCCTTTATAGATAATTCGACCTTTAACATTTACTGCATTCGGAGCTAAAATTCTTAAAATAGCCTTCATTGTGGTTGTTTTTCCGCAGCCAGACTCGCCTATAAGACCTATTCTCTCTCCCTCATTAATGTGTAGATTAACTCCATCAAGTACCTTGAGTATACCTTTATAGGTTCTAAAACTTACATATAAGTCATTTACTTTAAGAAGTGGGGGCACCCGATCACCTCTCGGAGGCAAATATATCACGAATACCATCGCCTAATAGGTTGAAGCCTAAAATTATGAATGCTATTGCAAGTGCTGGAAATATCGTAACCCACCAATAATTAGGTAAGTACTTAGCGCCCTCAGAAACCATGGTACCTAAGTCTGGCGTAGGGGGCTGAGCACCTAAGCCCACGAAGCTTAAGGAAGCCCCTATGAGTATTACGTATCCGACATCCAAGGTTAATTTCGTTAATATAGGTCCTAAACAATTAGGAAGTATTTCTTTAAACATTATGTGAGTCTTTGTGACACCTAATAGCTCAGCAGCAATAACGTAGTATTCATTCCTAATTGACGATACAGTATTGTATACTAATCTAGCATACCAAGGCCACCACATTAATGAGACTGCCATCATGGCATTAAAAACATTGGGCTCAAGTACAGAGCATATGGCCAACGCTAAAACTAATGGTGGCACTGCTATAAATACATCGGCTATTCTCATTATCAGCATATCCAGCCAAGTCCCTCTAAAATAGCCAGCTATAAGCCCTAAAATCACACCTGGAGGTACAACTAGAGAAAGAACTACACCCGCCATCATTAATGAAAATCTAAAACCGAAAAATACCCTGCTAAGTACGTCTCTCCCATAAGCGTCGGTACCAAATGGATGTTTCCAATTGGGTGGCTGATATGCTTCATCAAAATTAATATAGTAGCCTGCATGCTCAGGGTAAGGAGCTATATAAGGAGCAAATACAGCTACAATTATGCAAAATACAGAAATACCCAAACCTACTAAAGACAACGGACTTTTTCTAAAATTAAACCAAGCTCTCTTTAATGACTCTCTACGTGGAGATGATTTTCTAGTCTCCAAGGAACTTCTTTTCCTGGTCAAGTTAGTAATACGTAATTTCAATTTATTCACCTCTCTCCATATACCTAATTCTGGGATCTAAGTAAGCAACTATAACATCTACAATAAGATTAGCGACAGCGTAAACGATTCCAATTACTAAAACAGAGGCTACTATCGCATTTAAGTCCTTATTTAGCATCGCATTGACTGCATACCTTGAAAAGCCAGGCCAATTGAAAACTAGCTCAACTAAGAAAGCATTAGATAGCAATGCAGCTATGCTCATACCCATAACTGTTACAGCAGGTATTACGGATGGCTTAAATAGGTATTTAAGCATTATTAACCTGTCAGGAAGTCCGTGAGACTCAGCTAATGCTATAAAATCTTTACCGGAATTTTCAACCATACCCATTCTTATAATTCTGGCGTTTTGAGCTATAGGACTCATAGCTAGTGCTAGAGACGGTAATATCATATGCCATAAATAATCTTTGAAAGCGATGAGGTTGCCTGAAATCAAAGAATCCATAAGTTTAAACCCTGTTATCTTCGGTGGCTGGATAATGCCTTCACTAAAACTTCCTTGCGTTGGAAACCAGCCTAACCACCAAGCAAAGATCAACTGAAATATTATAGCCCAGACAAAAGCTGGGGTAGACACACCTATGTAGGCGAAAGCTCTAACAACATTATCTGGCAATTTATATGCCCATCTTCCAGCTATAGCACCAAGTACTATCGATCCTATTATGAAAATTATAGTGCTTAATAAAATAAGCTCTAAGGTAGCAGGCAGAAACTCAAAAACATCAAAAGTAACACTACGCCGAGTTACTAATGAGTAACCTAAGTCCCCACGAAAGACGTCTTTAACCCATAAGAAATATTGGATGTATATGGGTTTATCTAGATTTAGCTGAGCCCTTATCTGTTCTACGACCCATTCAGGAGCTCTAGGTCCAGCAGCCATTCTAGCAGGATCGCCAGGAAGAATTCTTGACAAAGTAAATACTAGTATTGACAACCCTATTAAAGAAAAAACACTAAAAGCAATTCGACGGACGATATAAGTTAAAAATTTCATTAACCCTCCCAAGAGACTCTAAGAAAAGTAAATTTTAAGCTTTGTCTTTAGGTGGGAATATATAATGATTATTTGTATGTGCTAAGTAAATAAAAGAATAATGACCTTCAAAAAGCATAATTGTTTTTAAATGTGATTAGCTATTAACCCTGCTGTAGTAGTTCAGCTCTCTTGTCAGGAAACACTTGTATTTGTCTGCAAACTAGCTCATAGCCTATAGCAGGAACAACTGTTGATGGATCTCTCGCCTGTGGCCAATCGACGTAGTATGCCTGGTATGGACGCATTAATTCGAGGTTTGCGACAAATATAGTCGGACTAATACTTGTAATGTAACGGGATATCTCACAGTACATTTGATATCTTTTTTCTGGATTTAATTCAGCTATTGCACGTTCAATCCATTTATCTAGGGTCTTATTAAGTAACCACTCATTCTGAACATAAGTGTGTGCAGCAGATGAATGATACTTAGCCTCTAAAGTATATGCAGCATCAGGATATACAGGTATATTGAATAGAGGGTATATATGCGGGCTTGTTTCTATTTTTGCTGAATACTCAACTACCTTAGACCAAGGAGTTTTAACTACCTTTACTTTAAGTCCTATCTCCGAAGCACATTTAGCAAATAGAAGAGCTATTTTTTCTTCTGAAGGAACTTCAGCAACCCACCAGAATTCAATTTCATATTTATCAGGATTTTGTATTATATCAGGGTAATATTTAGATTTCTTTAACTCTTCCATAGCCTTAGTTAAGTTCCTCTCATACTGCTCTACGGGACACCATCCAGGTAAGACTTTAGGTATAGGACCTTCAGCCTTAACAGATCCTGGAAGAATATTCTTAATAACTGTGTCATAATCAAATGCGTATGCTAGGGCTCTTCTTACATGTACGTCATCCAAAGGCGGTTTCTTGGTGTTCATCATTAAGTATACTATGTACGGCATTAGGTACTTTGAAATATCTACGCCTTTGATTTTGTCCATTTCACTTAGCATTTCATAAGGTATCCAAACATCGCCTATTTCTAGTTCTCTCTTCGCCAACATGGCCATTTCTCTGGATGGATTGCCAGCTGTAGGTAGGAATATAACTTCATCCGGGGCATTTGGTGCAAAAGCTTCCTTATTCCAGTAATCCTTAAATCTCACCATGTGTATGTATTCTTCAAGCTTAACTTCTTTAATCATATAGGGACCTGAACCCGCATCATGGGTTAACAGCCATTCGGTTGCAAAGTCGCCATAGTCGCCATAAGGGCCGGGCTTCTTTATGTGAGCCAGTACTTCTTCCTTATCAACAATGTATAATCTTATTAATGCTGTTAAGAATGGCCCAAACGGTTTTTTCAGCTTAAATTGTACGGTATATTTATCCAATGCTTTTACATCTTCTACGTATGGTTCAAATATAAATGCATAACCTTGACCTATAGTTAATAGTCTCTTCATAGAGAATGCTACGTCTTCCGCTGTTAACTCACGACCACTATGGAACTTTATTCCCGGCCTTATTTTAAAGGTCCATACCAAACCATCCGCAGTCACTGACCAATTGACTGCAACCCATGGTTTTACACCACCATTTGGAGTTGGCCATACAAGCGGGTCATATAATTGTGTATGGGCTGTAGCTGATGAAAAATCTCTGCCAATTGCTGGATCTATATACGTAGGCCATGCCCAGCCAACACGTAATACTCTCCTTTCTTTAGCGCTTGGTGTGGTTGTTGGGGAGGGTGTTGTTGTGGGTGTTGTGGTTGTTGGTGTTGTTGCTGTTGGTGATGGAGTTGTTGTAGGTGAGGGAGTAGTCG
>CAYZJX010000111.1:1880-4348 GCA_964479035.1 uncultured Desulfurococcaceae archaeon | reverse complement strand
CAAATATTAAATCCAGCTTTTATGCACTTATTCTAGTAGGTGCGTCAGTAAGGCATATTATTGCCTACTCCACAACAATGGGTTTAGTATATGCTGCTATTTATGTTGTGCCGTTACTTACTATCAGGTTCTTCACGCTGACTGAGTACTTCATTCTAACCTTAATATTGTTTGCAGCCGTCATACTGCTGCTGGCTACTTACTATTTACATGCCAAGAAGGCATTTACTCTAGTTACTATCTAATTCAAAGATTTAAGTAAAAATTAGTTGCAACTACATTGGTAGTGGGAGTAAATTGAGATGGTTGAAGTAGCTGTATTCCTAAAGGATGTGTGGAAAAGCTATAAGGCAGGCAATAGAATAGTGACAGTGCTTAGATCAGTTACCGCGCGCATGTATAAGGGTGAGATAGTAGGTATTCATGGACCGAGTGGGTCGGGTAAGACAACGCTTCTCAGAATAATTGCTGGGCTAGATAGACCTGATAGGGGTGAGGTTATTGTTGATGGCTACAACCTAAATATGTTAGATGAGTTAGGGCTGGCAATGCTCAGAAACACTGTCGTTAGCTACATACCCCAGGACTACGGCTTAATCGAAAACTTAACTGTGTGGGAGAACGTTGAAGTACCATTACTACTAGCAGGTATTGAAAAAAATGTGAGGGAGAGCAGGGTTAGGGAAGTTCTCGAGTACATGGGCTTAACGGATAAGGTAGGCGATGTTGTTAGTAAGTTAAGTGGTGGCGAGAGGCAGCGAGTAGCTATAGCTAGGGCCCTAGTAAATACACCGACGGTCCTACTAGCTGACGAGCCAACAGCAAACTTAGACTGGAGTAATGCTATTAGAGTGGCCGAGCTCTTTAAGAAGATAAGAGATGACTTCGGAACGACTGTAGTAATAGTTACGCATGACCCTAGACTGTTAGAATTTGTTGATAGATCGCTGAATATAGTTGATGGCACCTTAAAGGAGATATCACCACCAGCGAGTATTCGTAGATAACTCTATTGTGACACTTTAGTACAGATGTACTGGCGGTTCTTCATATCTAACTAGGGCTAACTCTTTTTAAGAGCCCTAAGTTTTGGGGAGGATTAGTGGCTCAGATATGTATGGTGCGTGGCATTAGTGAGGTTTATGCAGATTTAATACTAACATTAATTGTTTTGAGCGTGTCCGGGGCTCTGATTGCAGGAGTTTCAGCTTTTACAAGAAGCGTAGATTATGATGAATTGAATGTGCCGCTTACTTACGCACTGCTAGTTAACGGCAGCTGCTGGATGCTTATTTTATGCAATTACGGCGATGATGACATTAACTACACAGTATTAGTTAATAGGACTGTAATTCATCAAGCTTCATTAAGTCCACATAACTTTACAGTAACTACGTTAAGTCTCAATGATGCAGATGCGGAATTAGTAGAAGTCCTAGTTAATGGTGAGTTCCTGATTAAGCCGCAGGTGATTAAGCCTTGAGGGGGGCATTATCGGTTCTAACAGCAGCGCTGATCGCCCTCTTAGTGATATCATCCCTGCTGTCATACTTCATTATATCATCTCACAGAGCGATGACAACATACAGAAGAGCCGTAAGTGAGTCAGCACAAAAATTAGGTGAGCTGTCTAAGGATTTAAGAGCTGAAATTAATAATCAAGGACTCATACTTAAATCAGCAACACCACCTATTGATGTACTAGGTATACTGGCCATCTATGATCAAGGCTCGTATGATATTCTCAAAAGGAATATAGTGCTGCATAATTCGTCAGCACTCGCATTGCCTCGAGATATAGTTGATAGAGTATTCAGTGAGGGCGGTAAAATACTTGTGATTGCCTCAGGTGGTAGGTATGTAGTCCTTGATCCAGCCGACGTAAGTGAGCCTAAGAACTCTAGCAACTCCAGCAGTAATAATAATTACTGGAGTGACATAAATTCATTACTCGATTCATCACCATACATAGTCACAGGGCTTCTTATTGATTCTTCATCATTTATGACGAATCCGGTGCCTGGAACACCCAGCGATACCGGTGCTAACTATGAGCCGGACGTATATGTCAGATTAGGTACTTACTCTACTGGAATTTTAGCTAATACTATAAGTGTCACATACGGTAGCGGCTATCATACATACTACTTCTATAATAAGCCGCAGGGGTTTCTCATATTAATACCCACAGTTGTTAATAGAAGTAATAACTTAGGTCAAGTAACTTACGCGTTCCACATGTATGCTGAACCACTAGTATGTCCTCTGCAAAACGTAGATATATTCAGACTACATGTATCCTTTAAACCAGTAATATTTGCTGTCTTACCAGTAGACTACCTGAGAACTTACTTAGTCACTAAGTCAGGAAACATAATGTACTTAGGGCAGTATCAGAATGCTGTTGCTAAAGCACTATACTATAGCAGTGGTCAAGCATCCTCAGCTACTCTAGAGTCATATTACTA
>CAYZJX010000111.1:0-1780 GCA_964479035.1 uncultured Desulfurococcaceae archaeon | reverse complement strand
CCTGCAAACGTCGAGAGCAGTACTTACGAGAGACTTCTATGGTTTAATGCCACTGAATCAGGGTCATACACAATCAAACTAATCGAAGGTACAGTAGATGACTTCGCATTAAAAGAGGTACCGGTTTCCGGGAAATCATATGAAATAAGTATAGAGTCAACACATAACATTAAGAAAACTTATGAACTAAGTAAGGACTCTACTAAAAAGTACGTAATAGATTCCGATAGTGGTTCACTCATACTTAAGTACAGTCTTACACACTTCTTTGAAGGCTATGTTTACTGGTGGAGTAGTAGTGCTTATGATGGACCCTCAGTTACATATGCTAACGTGCCTAGTAAGGCCCAGTACAGAATTACTGTGAAAGGCAGTGCTAACTGTGATGAAGTTACGTATGGTTGGTACCAAGTCACCAGTAATCTCTACCAGACAGCATTCATATATGCCAGCGGTAGGTGCAGGAAGTCACTTTACCTATACTCAAGCTACAACTTAGCAACCGAGAAATTTACGTTCTACTCAAGAGTATACACGTACGGCTCATGGTATCCAGACTACAAGATTGAATTAATGGTTGACGATACTCAAGTACTGAGTGTAGGAACTTACGGTGACCTGAAGGGTTACTACACAGGTAGTACGGTATATGTAGGACTACTTGACTTAAGGACTAAGATTAAGACTATTTTTGCGGGAGGGTAATTTGGTTTAAAATTACTTACTTAGTGCTCTCGGAACCCTCCTACGGGTTTTTCTTTCACGAAACTCCCTTAATGATGCTTCAACAGCCTCCCTCGGTACCTTAATTACCACCATTGTGTCACTACTCTCTACCTTAAGCCCTGCTGATGAGGACACACCCTTAATTAAGTCTACTAGTGTTGACTCACGACTTCCTGGTGATTTAATTAGTACTATTCTATTAGAATCCATTATTATGTTTCCAACAGACCTACTCAATAACTCTATGAGCTCAAGAGATTCAATACCTAGTTCTTTCGCAACAACACCTACTCTCTTTCCCACTTCCACAATTTCCTGAGGTGCTATATTGTCTAGCACCTCCCTAGGTGTGAAAATAAAGCCGAGGTTTTCTAGGATATACTCAATTCTTTTTTCTCTTAAGGCCCTAGGTGCGTAGTGACCTAGATTCTCTAGTGCTAGTGCCTCATTAATTAGTGCCCTCAAGTAATTACTTAGTGTAATGCCTCTCTTCCTAGCTACTTCTTTTAAATTCTTAACTAAGTCGGCGTCAAGTCCTATGGTCTTTCTATTCCCCACTTACCTCACCTGCAGGTCCTTCAATCTCTACTTTAACAATACCCTTCTCTACTATTAAGTCCTTGATCTTAAGATCTAATGACTTACATAGCTCCTCAATTACGACTCCAGCTAGCTCAGTAGCCCTCATAGGCTGCTTACTTGCTGAAGCTATTACCCTTACATTGCTGCCGCTCCTAACAATACTTACATTCATGTCCGGCAGCCAGACATTAAGAACTAACCTCAGTGTCTCAACATAGGGCCCTCTCTTAACCTTAACTAGCGTACCGTACCAAGAAGCAATTCTTCTAACCTCATCAACTAGCTCCTGAAATAAGTCATCATCCATTAACTCAAGAAACTTATATATGAACTCCTTAGGAACAACAACACCACCTACCCTCCTCAGGTCATCCAGTAAGTCACTCAGAGATACGACCTCAATAACATTAGACCTGAACTGCATAGCTTTCAAGACCTCAGCAAGAACAGACTCAATAAAGTCCCTTAAGGG
>CAYZJX010000110.1:3045-4359 GCA_964479035.1 uncultured Desulfurococcaceae archaeon | reverse complement strand
GTTAAGCATGAGGTACCTATATTTAAACTTGAGAAGAGGTCTGATGGTGAGTACTGGGTTATGGGTGACGGAGTTAGGATGAGGAGACCCACCGAGAGCTAACTTAAGTCATGCGGCTAAGCTAATGAGAGTGCAAGGTCATATACCTTAGATAGCAGATCCTCGAACTCCTTAGGCTTTATCTTAGCTGCTAGAAACACACTCTTGCTTGCTGGCACAACCGCTAAGTGATTAACTACTTGTGGATTATTCAACTTCCTAACTACCTTAGATAGCTTGCTCGCCAGTCTCGCATCAGTGTATATTAAGTGAAATACCTTACCATTTATCTCCACGTCCTCCACAGCCATGCGCTCAATACCTTTTATTACCTTCTTTGGGCCTAACCTGTAGTAGTACTTCCTAATAATATGAGCCTCACCATTAAATTCTCTATCATATCTGAAGAATAGGTACAGTCTGTCAAACCGTGAGGTCAGTAGCGCTATAGGGTAGTAGAACAAACTGTGCCTAGGCATTAATGTTACGACAGCCTCCGCCCTCCTCAAGCTCTTGCGCGAGAGAATAAACCTCGCCTTATAGCCAACATACAGCCCTACCCACTGGTACTCCTTGTCCTTAGGCTTCAGTATCTCCTCAAGCTTCCTTGCAGTGTACTCAATTAACACTAAGTTCAGTTTCCTACCTCTAAAAAACTGCAGTACAGCTGCAATAGCTAGTACTAAAGCAATAACAATAATATCGTAGAATGAGAGACTTAATTCCATATTCCTAACCCACCGCTCCACTAACTAGTGGAGTTAGGTATGGATTAAGAATATTTAACTTATCTACACCCTTAGGTTCTTCTACGAAGAACGGTACTTTAATTACTCTTAAGTTACTAAAGTACTTCTTAATTAGTGCTAGTGCTTCCTCCTCCTGCTTTAACCTAAGATTAAACTCCTCAGGTACCCGAGCACTACTTAAGGACATGACCTTATTCACTATTAAGTACTCAACCTTAATACCTAACTTATTGAGGAAGTCAAAAGCTCTCTTTGCCTCAATAATTGGCAATACTTCAGGATTAATTACTAAAACAACAGTAGTTACTTCACTATTCTTAATAATAGAGTTCACCAAGCTTACTTCATCCCTCATCTTCATTAATTCTCTATAAATGGGGTCTCTCCCCCGCTCAGCGGGTACCTCAAGTTCCCTGCCCCCAACAACAGCCCTAATTTTTTCCCCAGTAATCCTCTCTACTATCCTTCTCCTGTCAAGTATAGCCTCCCTAAGTTTCATTAATTTATCAACCCATATAGCGGATAT
>CAYZJX010000110.1:1436-2945 GCA_964479035.1 uncultured Desulfurococcaceae archaeon | reverse complement strand
TATCATTTCCTCAAAATCTACTTCAAGAGCATGTAAGTTACTTGCAACTTTAGTTGGTTCCCTTCCTAAGTTAATACCTAAAACATCCCCTAAATTATGGGCTGGGTCAAGCGAAACTATTAATGTCCTCTTGCTTTTCGCTACCTGAAGGGCGAATGTCGCTGCACAAGTAGTCTTACCTACACCCCCTTTACCTATAAAGAAAAATACTTTAAAACCTGGTTCTTTACTCAACCCTAATCACCTAGGTCACCTCAAATAAGCCGGCCATTTCAGCAAGCATGTCATCTAATCTAGCACTAACGCTAGAACTCACAACTATTTCTCTGGCCATGTACGGCAGAAGCCTCAAAGAAATATTGGTTGGTGGGCTAGGCAGGCCGATGAATGAACCCAGTATAATTAAAGTAAATACATTCTCCAGCTCCCTCAACTCAACATAAGTGTACTCCACTGACTTAGCCCTGAATAAGTTACTGATAACAGACAACCACTTACTTAAGAAGCCCCTACCGCCTGACTTGTTCATTCCTCACCAGCCAATATAGGTAATACGTGTAGGTAATTTACTCTTTCTGTTCTAACTAAGTTCTGCACGAAAGTATATAAATAAAAAATATATACTATACCTTCGTATATTTTTTTGTACAAAGGCAGCTGCGAGGTTGGCGGCATGGGTATTACCGCCTTAATCGTTATTGTTGGTCTTATAATATATATCGTTGCCTACCTCACCCACGGTAAGTACTTAGAGAAAAACGTTGCTAAAATTGATGTCAAGCGTGAGACACCTGCGAGGAGGCTTTATGATGGTGTTGACTACGTTCCCGCCAACAAGTATGTTCTGTACGGGCATCACTTCGCTAGTATTGCCGGAGCTGGCCCTATCTTAGGTCCTGCACTCGCTCTCGCGTGGGGCTGGTTACCGACCCTGCTCTGGGTCTGGTTTGGAAACATATTCATTGGTGTAGTGCATGACTACCTATCCTTAATGAGCTCTGTGAGGTATGACGGAAGAAGCATTGCGTGGGTTTCAGGTAAGTTAATGAGTAGAAGAGCATTCTACGTATTCAACGCGTACATATGGTTTGCACTGCTACTAGTGGTTGCTGTGTTCATGGTGGTTGTCTCAGTGCTGTTCTCGTCAATACCTGGGAGCGCCACAGCGGCGATGCTACTAATAGTTATAGCTGTTATAACAGGCTTTTTAATGTATAAGACAGGACTAGGCTTTAAGGGTGCTACAGTTGTTGGCGTAATATTAGTTATTCTAGCTGTTATAGCAGGTTTGTACGTACCCCTGAAGCTATCCTACTACTCTTGGGTAACCATACTAGCGATCTACTGTATAATAGCTGCGTCAATACCTGTCTGGATCTTGCTGCAGCCCAGGGACTACCTGAATGCCTACATACTGTGGGCTAGCCTAGCAATAGGTGGTGCAGCAGCTATAGCGGCCTTCAGGGGTATGGAGATACCTGCTGTTACGTCCTTGCTTACGGCTAAGGT
>CAYZJX010000110.1:0-1336 GCA_964479035.1 uncultured Desulfurococcaceae archaeon | reverse complement strand
GCAGCAGCGCTTTGGACAGGTATCTTAGGTAAGTACAAGTGGTTTACAGTAGTTCCTTATTCTTATGCTGCTGCAACCCAAGAGGTATTCGGCCTTCCGTTTGAGCCCATGGCCATATTCGCTGCCTTGTGGATTACTGGGTTTGCCCTAACATCACTCGACACCGCTACGAGGCTAGGGAGGTTTGCGTGGCAGGAGTTAATGACACCATTAAGGGATAAGATTCCAAGCGCCTATAAGATACTTGCTAATAGGTGGCTAGCCTCAATAATCTTAGTTGGTATTGCATTCCCGCTTGCTTGGGGTGGTGCATGGAAGGTACTTTGGCCTGCATTTGCTGGAATGAATCAGTTACTGGCCTCTCTAGCCTTAATGACTATAGCTTTATGGGCAGCTAAGGTACAGAAAACTACAGCTCTAGGTAAGGGACTAACTTACACGCCCGCATTCTTCCTATGGATAACAGTTACGGTGGCCCTAATATGGTATGAAATAGTTGTTATTCCACCAACAATAGCTAGTGATGTAGTAACAGGGATCGCTGTAGGCATAATAACAGGCATAGGCCTGATACTAAACTTAATGCTCTTAATTGACTTCCTAATAGCCTACAGAAAACCCGCAACCTAAAACCTTTTTATTAAAATTGAATAAAAATTAAGTATTGTTCTTAACTTTACTCTACTAAGAAGAAGTCAGGAACTCAACAACCTGCTGGTACATCAGCTCTAACTCCTTTATACCCTCAGCTAATTCACTTGAGTTATTAACACCTAATGTCAGTACTGCGTAATTATCTTCATCCATATCGAACCGTAGGTACCTGCACCTACTCGTAAGTTTCTTTAGTTTCTTAGCTAGAGTTGTGTGCAGGTAGTCTTCTCCATGTCTGAAGAACTGCTCGCTCTCTAAGTAGTAGCCGTAAGGCTCAACATAGACAGTAAATCCTAGCCTCAGCCCACTAACGTACTTAGAAGCTGCAGCAACTCTAATTCCATCTACTAATGGCGTGCCTACACTATAGCCTAAGCTCTTAAGTAATTCGGTTACATCACTTAAATTAGGGTCTAGCTCATGCCTAATGACCCTCCCATCATCACCATCAGCAACAACCTTAAGTGCTGTTAATGATCCTACAAATTCACCTAGATAAGCTACTGGTGTGTAAGGTTCTGAGAACCCATAAAAGAGACAGAGTGCTTTACCTGGAGGCCAGTAGTACACCCTACCTAATTCAACTTTATGCGTGTTTGGTTTCAGACCTAATTCACTGGGTAATGGAAAATAGACCTCATCCTTCCAAACGTTCAGTACTGTTGTAAAAGGCAGCAACCTG
>CAYZJX010000109.1:2905-4398 GCA_964479035.1 uncultured Desulfurococcaceae archaeon | reverse complement strand
CCTCCTTAGCACCAACCCTATTTCTTAAAATTTGAACTACTGTCTTAGCTGTAGAGCCAGTAACGAGACTGTCATCAACAAGAGCTACTCTCTTTCCTACAAACACACCTCTTATGGGATTCATTTTCAGCTGAATAGCTGCCAACTTATCAACAGGATTTACCTTAAGTGCTGATCTCATCCTGGTACCTGTGGATACAAACCCTAGCTCAAACCTCTTACCGAGCGCTTGAGCAAGTCCAACAGCATAAGGTATAGCTGTCTCAGGAACACCTATAACCACATCTACGTCTCCTCTGAATACTTCGGCGAGCTTCTCACCCAGCCTTCTCCTGAACGCGTAAACCTCAACACCATCTATAATGGAGTCCGGCCTGGCCATGTAGACGAGCTCTAGAGCACAGAGCGAACACCTACTGCAGTGCTTTAAGCGACGCCCCCTCACTAAGTAGCGGGTAACGTAGACCAACTCACCAGGCAATACACTTCTCCGCATCTCGCCACCAATAATACTGATTGCTGGTGCCTCAGATGAAATTATGACCATATCGAAGCCATAGCTCCCTACCACTAAAGGCCTCAAACCTGGAGTACTGCGGTATGCCACCACCTCACCAGCACTACTCATTACCAACAAGTTATTGACACCCTTAAGGTTCGGTACTACCTCCTCAACAGCTCTGAGTAGGTCGCTCTCCAGAGCCTTCGAGAGCACTAACTTTGCTACTTCTTCAGCTGACGGGCCTTGAGGCGAGGAATCCAGCAGTACTGCTAGTTCAAGGTTAGGGCCCTCAGCTAAGTAGCTGTACCTACCAACATCTACATATTCAGGAAATACAGCAGCTATCATAGACCATCCGCTCAGCTCCATGAGGTGCTCTTGTGCAACCTCCCTTACCTCACCCTCAGCTATACCACTGTTACTGAGTGAGTATATCTTAACTAGTCCCTGACCCCTGTGCTGGAGGGCGAGTAAGCCATAGTAAACGTACTTACCTACCCTCCATATATCATCGAACGCATAGATTGCGAGTAAGCCAGTCATGAACTCACCTCGAAAAAATACTTTCTAGTAAGTCGATGTTGAGGTTCTTGAATGGATAAGCACCCGAGAAGCATGCTGTGCAGAGCGAGCAAACACCTATTGACTCAACCAGCGCCCTCAGGGTATTGTATGCTAATGAGTCAGCATGAAGTGCCTCAGCAATTCTGGCAGGGTCCTTTAGCCTAGAGGCTATTAGCTCCCTTCTCGTAGGGAAGTCAATACCCATGAAGCACGGGTAGCGAACAGGAGGACTGGCAATCCTCACGTGAACTTCACTTACACCATACCTCCTCAGGAGGAGTACTATACTCCTCATGGTTGTACCGCGGATTAGTGAGTCGTCAACCAATACAACCCTCTTGCCTCTGACTACATCCCTCACCACACCATACTTCATTGATGACAGTGCTTCCCGCAGCCCCGGAGGCATTATGAAGCTCCTGCCCAC
>CAYZJX010000109.1:0-2805 GCA_964479035.1 uncultured Desulfurococcaceae archaeon | reverse complement strand
GAGTACCCATCAAATGACACTATTTCTCCAGGGAGCACCTCATGCCATAAGTCAACACCCACACCTTCAAGTGCTGCTGTCTCAGATGCAGCAACAAACCACCTGTCACTACACGAATAGGACAAGGGCTTAAATCCCTTTGAGTCGCGAGCTATCACGATCCTCGGCTCATTAGTTAGTACAGCTATGCTGTAGCTCCCTACTACATAGTACGGCAGCTCCTTAAGGGCCTCAACAACATCACCTCTATTCTCAGCAGTCAGCTTACTTATCAGCTGAGCCAGAACCTCCGTATCAGTTAATGGCTTCCTAATTCTCAGTTTATGTGAGAGTTCACGGTAATTTATTATATTTCCATTAAATGCTATAGCCATTCTAGGCTTCAGCCCTACTTCAATGGGCTGCCCTCCTACATCCATGTAGCCTCCGGTCGTCGAGTACCTAACGTGTCCCACGGCTGCATAAACATCCGTTAATGCCAGATCTGAGGGATTGAAGGCCTCAATAACATATCCCTTCTTTACTACAGTAAATAATTTCCCGTTTCTAAGTACTGAAATACCTGCTGATTCCTGCCCCCTATGCTGCAGCTCTATTAGTAACTTGTATATGTGCAGTGGGGCTCTAAATCCAAAAAAAGCAGCTATACCGCACACACTACGTCACCTCAAGAAACTTCCTTAAAGTATTGAAGTACAAGTCCCTTACTATACTCAAGTCCAGTAACGCAAGCACTTTCCCCGTCTTAACGAACCTTACTTCCCCATTATCCGTAACCTCACCAATCACCGCTGCATCAATACCGAATTTCTCAGCCCTCTCTAATACCTTACTAACTAGGTCATCAGGTACTTCGAGAATGTACCGTGCCTGCGTCTCAGAAAATAGTACTTCATCAATCCTATAGACAGCTCTCACAGGAATCTTGCTTAAGTCCACTGTAAATCCCAGGCCAGAAGTAGCTGACATTTCAGTAAGTGTTGCTGCAATACCCCCAGTACCTACATCATGTACAGCCCTAACCATGGAATTACTAATTAGTGACCTAATTAATTCGGCTGTCCTCTTCTCTCTTGATGGCCTAGGTACGGGAACCTCACCTTCCTCAAGCCCATGAACCCTCCATAAGTACTCTGAAGCACCTATCTCCGGCAGAGTTACGCCAACGATTACTATCTTAGAGCCAGCCACCTTAAACTCCATGGTCGCAGCTCTAGCTATATCCTCAATACGGCCGACACCGACAATTGTTGCAGTAGGTTTTACCTGAGCTCCCGTTAATTCATCCTCGTTATAAAAGCTCACCTTACCTCCAACTACTGGCAGCTCCAGCTCGTCAGTCATCCACGCAATGCCCTTCACCATCTGCTCAAAGAACCAGAAGTGCTGCGGCTTCTCTGGATTACCAGCATTTAATTCATCAACAATAGCCAGCGGCTCTGATCCAACAGCTACTAAGTTCCTGAAGCACTCAGCAACAGAATTAGCGGCACCCCTAAACGGATTTATTGAAGTATATCGCGGATTGGCATCACCCTTAACTGCTAGACCCCTCGCTGAACCGTCGAGTAGCCTTAGGATTGCTGCATCAGCATACCCAGGCTTAATTACGGTCCTAATACCTACTTCATGATCGTACTGCTCAAAAATCCACTTTTTCGACGCTACATTAGGTGATGAAATAACTGACAGTATAGCGTCTTCAATACTCTCTGGCTCGGGGACCTCAGCACGTTTAAGCCCCTTAAGAACTTCAGGCGGCGGGCTTGAAGCTCTCTTAATTGCCCTAGGTTTAGCTAAGTCCTTCGCAGGAACATCAGCAACTAACTTACCCTCATAATAGACCCTAATCCTACCTGAGGAGTCAAATCTGCCTATTAAACTGTAAGGCACACCATAATGTTCAAGAACCTTCAGAACTCCCTCTAACCTACCTTTATCAGTAACTAACATCATGCGCTCCTGACTCTCAGAAACAAGCAGTTCTAGAGGCGTCATACCCTGCTCCCTAGTGTGCAGCCTCTCTAAGTGCACTTCAGCTCCAACACCATGATCGCTCGCTGCCTCACTCACTGCTGTCGTAAGCCCGCCACCACCCAAATCCTTAATGAACTTAACCATTCTTCTCTCAGTTAACTCCCTGATCACTTCAATCAGTAACTTCTCAGTTAGCGGATCACCAACTTGTACTGCTGCAATATCCTTGTCAGCATCCTTAGCTAGCGGCCTCGAAGCAAAGCTACTCCCTAAAATACCGTCTCTTCCTGTAGCATTGCCTGTAATAATTATTACGTCACCTGGCGACGGTCCCTCAAGCACCAGCCTTTCCGTGTCAGCTACTCCTACACACGCTACATTAACTAAGGGTTGCCTGTTGAAGGACTTATCAAACCATGTGTCACCAGCTACTGTAGGTATGCCGACCCTATTGCCATAGTCACTAATACCCTTAACTATACCTCTGATAAGCCAGCCTGCGTGCTGGTTTGAGGGTTCACCCATGTAAAGCATGTCAAGCAGTGCTACAGGTGTAGCCCCAAGTGTTAGAATATCCCTTATTATTCCTCCAATACCTGTCGCTGCACCATCATAAGGATCTACAGCTGAAGGATGATTATGGCTCTCAATCTTAAAAACAACTGCAGTACCTGGGAAAATCTCGACCGCGGGTGCGTCCCTGCCCGGACCTACAAGCACGTAAGGTGCTTTAGTTGGAAGTAACCTAAGTAAGAGCCTACTACTCTTATATGAGCAGTGTTCACTCCACTGAGCCTCAAACATGGCCAGCTCTTCCTGAGTCGGCTC
>CAYZJX010000108.1:0-4454 GCA_964479035.1 uncultured Desulfurococcaceae archaeon | reverse complement strand
TCAAAGACTGTTCCGGTAGAACCTAAAGTCATAGACATGCTTGAAGAGGAATCAAAAGGTGGAGAATGATGGAAGTGCTGGTTCTTACGCTAATGGCTATAGTAGCTCTTCTTTCAACACTAGCTACATACTTAGCTATTACGGAGAGAGACCTGCTTACAGCTGTTATCTACTCGGCACTACAGAGTGCTGCATATGCAATAATATTTTACTTACTCATGGCGCCGGACATAGTCCTGGTGTACATACCAGTAGCTGTAGGACTTTATCCTGCGGTATTCATTGTGCTAATTAAGAAAAGCGAGAGGTATGAGGGTGGTTAGACATGAAGTATGAGAGAGCACTTATAGCTGTAGCGATAATAATTTTCATCTTAGTTCTATCATACGCTGTAACACTAGGTGCTATGGGTACTGCACTACCGCCCCCAGACTTAAGATTACTGGCTAAGGCCTACCTATGGCTGGCTATTAATCCATGGATGCGGAATTTAACAGTCATGTCACCCGAAGCAGTAACATCTATTGTGTGGGACTTCAGAGGTCTCGACACGTTCTTTGAGACAGCAGTACTCTACTTGGCTATCATAGGTACCGTAGCTATTTACAGGGGCGTATACTCATCTAGTAAGAGGGCCTCAGCTAGTGAAGAAGAGGGTGGTATGTCACCTATAGCTAAATCCGTTACTAAAATAACGTTACCCATAGTTATTGCTGTAGCAGTAGCTATAGCACTGCATGGTCACTTAACACCTGGAGGGGGCTTCCAAGGCGGTTCAACAGCTGCGGTAATTCTGCTACTGGTACTTGTTGTTTTTTCACTACAGTTCTCAATTCGAGTGGGGATTACTAAAGGGAGTATGCTTGCCTTAAGAAGTACTGGACTGTTAGGAATAGCAGTAACATCAATCTTAGTACTAATTTTAGGTTTACTGATCGGGTATCAGAGCTTCATATTTCAAAATCAACCTAAGTCATATGCCCCAGTAGGTGTGCCTGCGGCCCTTGACGGCATGCTTGTTAGCGGTACTTTAATACTTTTCAATATATTTGAGTGTCTTGCGGTAGCTGCTGGCTTAACACTAACATTCATTCTGGTCTTAACGCGTGAGGAGGACATAAGGTCTGCTATGAAGGGTGATAAGCATGAGTAGTGACCTGCAGATAGTAACGTATCTTACGGGAATAGTAGTCATATCACTGTTTGTGAACATGGGAATATCGCTTTATGGTATGTTCGCTAAACCGAGCCTAATAAAGAAGTTAATTGCATTGACTATTCTGTCAGACACTGCTAACGTATTCGCTATACTTGTGGGGTATAGGAGGTGGCCGTCGGGTTCTGTAGTTAAGCCTCCAGTACTTACGGAGTTGCCGCCGACACCAGAAAGAATAGTAAGGTTTGTTTCCACTGCTGTTGACCCCCTACCTCAGGCACTTGTCTTGACAGCAATAGTCATAGGCTTGGCCGTGATAATATTTCTTGCCGTAGTTATTATGCAGGTTTACCGCACTTACGGCACTACAGATGTTAGGTTAATTAGTAAGATGAGGGGTGAGAGGAAGTGAGAAGGTTTCTTGCATCGCTAACTATAGCTATTCTAACATTCATAGTATATATAATATTTTCAGGGTCTGTCTCACCGTATGATCTCCTGACAGCGGGTGTGACGGCAGTACTGGTAGGTGGCCTAACAGGTACATTCGTAATTACTGAGCCAGCTAAAGCACTAAATCCATTAAGGGGTATCCGTGCTGTTAAGTACTTCTTCAGGTACATGCTTGTTGATGAAGTAAGAGCTCACACAGATGTAATTAAAAGAATAGTAAGCCCTAGAATGCCCATAAATCCAGGTATAGTTAAGGTGCCTTACTACGTTAACTCGGATTATGCAATGACCTTAATCGCTAACTCAATAACTAACACACCAGGTACCGTGGTTGTTGATGTTGATAAAAAGAAAAAGTGCTTATTTGTTCACTGGATTGACGTCAAGACCATAAAACCTGAGGAAGCAAGGGATTTTATTTCACGCGTATTTGAAGAGTACTCTAAGAAAATCTTTGATTGAGGTGGTGGAGGGTGATAGAACACTCAATTGGCGGACTGCCACTCTTCCTAATAATAGCAGCATTTACATTACCTCTAGCTACATTTAAGATAAAATCTAAGGTATTTTATCACGTATATGCTACAGTAGTAACAGGTGCTGCACTTGTTCTCTCAGTAATTAACTTAGGACTAGTGATGAATAGAGGTACTATGATATACTTCTTTGGTGGATGGCCGCCGCCACTGGGTATAGTTTATGAAGTCGACTCCGTGGGCGCTCTATTCGGTGTCTTAGTTGCTTCAATTATGTTTCTCGCAGTACTCTACAGTATTTGGTATATGAGGGAATTTGATGGTGTTGAGTGGTATTACGTATTAATGCTCGGGCTTACGGCAGGCTCGGTTGGCTGCGTATATACTGGTGATGCCTTTAATTTATTCGTTATGATTGAGGTTCTTTCTATTGCTGCATATGCATTAGTTACGTTCTTTAGATCTAAGCCTGAGGCCCTTGAGGCTGCCATAAGATACGGGTTAGTAGGGGCTACAGCGACGACCATGTACTTCTTAGCACTTGTTTTTCTCTACGGATCGTTTGGTACGGTTAATATGGCTGACCTAGCATTAAAGGTAAGGCCATGGCTAGTTACATCAAACCCAGAGGTAGTTCAGTACTTTAATCAATTAAGTGGGTCGCTTTTCGGTAATCCAGTACTTGGAGCTGCAGTAGCCATAGCTCTCTCACTTTGGGCGTTTACATTTAAGGCAGCACTCTTTCCGAATCACTTCTGGCTACCTGATGCTAATCCTGAGGCACCGACACCTGTCTCAGCAATATTTGCTGCTGTAATAGATAGTATTGGAATTTACGCTGTCCTAAGATTCATGTACACTATATTCGGACCTAACTCATTGCTTGCTTCTGGGACTTACGTAAATATTAGGGGTGCTGTAATGACTATATTATTTATACTAGGCTTAGCTAGTGCGCTGGTTGGTGCCCTGCTTCTAGCCATTCAAAAGGACGTAAAGAAGCTCCTAGCATATAGTACCATAAGTCATGTAGGATTCATCTTCATGGGCCTAGCAGTTGGTACGTCAGCAGTTAGTGAGAGTATAAGATTACTTGCTATTGCAGCAGTTCTCTACCACGTTATAAGTAACTCAATAGGTGAGGCGCTTCTCTTCATGACTTCAGGAGTATTCATCATGTCAACGGGGAGTAGGAATCTCGACGTATTAGCTGGTGTTGGGAGGAAGTATCCAGTAGCTCTTATAGGAACTATTATAGGTATTCTTCACTTATTTGGTATACCTCCATTGGCAGGATTCTTCAGTAAGTACGCGTTATTTATGGCTATGCTTGATGCTGGCAATGTCATAGGCGCTGTAGCTCTAATAGCTATAACAGGTATATCACTACTTGGTTACGTTAGGTTCATGTATATTATATGGTTGGGCAGACCTAGGAAAGAGGTAGAACTGAAGATTAGGGGTGAGCCCTTGACAGCAGTCATACCTATTATGTTGTTGGTGATTGCGATTGTGGTATTGGGTGCGACGGTTCAAACACTACTAGGATGGCTAGTTAGCGTAGCTGATACATCCTTTAGTACTGCTGGTGTTAACAAGTATATTGGTGCAGCACTTGAAATGCTAAGAATGTTGCAGGGGTGAGTTTGGTGTTGCATAAACATGTATTAAACAGGAGTTTCTGTGACTTTGATATATTTAAATTTAAAGGTATTAAGCAACGATATGTTTATATCGGCAGCGAGGGAGTATTGGACAGGGATCGGTTATACTTAAATTTGTTAGTCTTTCTTTCTATTAAGTGTGAGGCGGTGATGGAATGAAGTTTACGTTCATGTGTAAGAAAGAAATGGTCCAGAGTGCAGGGCCTCACGGCAGGGGTAAGGTTGCGGTTGTTGGTGCAGGGTCTGCAGGTCTTGCTGCTGCGGGATATCTTGTCTGTCAGGGCTATGAGGTTGATGTGTACGATAAGCTCCCCTTACCTGGTGGGTTAATGACTTTCGCGATACCTGCTTTCAGAATTAGTATAAAGTCTGTTATGGAGGGTTTTGAGGATTTAAGGGATAATTTTAGTGTGAAGTTTACCCTTAATACCAAGGTATTCAAAAAGGATGGAGTAAGGCATGATGAGGGAGATGAATTCATTAAGAATGTTATTGACTTAAAGGAGCTGGTGGACAGCTATGATGCAGTGCTGATAACTACTGGTACGTGGAGATCGAGGAAAATGAATATACCTGGGGAAGACTCAAAGGGTGTTTATACGGCTCTTGAGTATCTCTTCATGCTAAGGAGCTACAGCATAGGGTATTCCGAGCACAAGCCGCCGAAGGCTAGGAAAGTAGTAGTTATTGGTGGCGGGTTAAGCG
>CAYZJX010000107.1:0-4460 GCA_964479035.1 uncultured Desulfurococcaceae archaeon | reverse complement strand
CATGACATCAGCACCATTGAGCAAGTGCTTGACTGCTCCCTCATCAACTACAGCATGTGGTAAGCTGTTTATGCCGCTTAATTTAACAGCAATTAAAGTAGGAAACACTTCGTGTTCAACCAGAATAAGTACAGGCAAATCGGAAAACGCTATTAATGTGATATCTTCACTAACTACCTTGTATCCCAGCTTGCACTCTTTAACTAGTTCGTAAAGTCCAGGGAAACTATCTTCCACTATCTTCTTTAACTTATTTAGGTCCTTCTTCCTCAATGGATAGTACCGCAAGTTCCCACTCAAAATTAAGTAGTTCCTCTTGACTATTAACGTATAGCTTTAAAAAGTAAGAATCTCTAAGGTGTTGGGAGTAACAACATGAGTGATGCAGCGCAAAGATTGCTAAGTGAAAACCTTGGTTCGGTTGTACTGGTTAAGCTTAGGGGTAACAAGTTATTGAGAGGGAAATTAAAAAGTTTCGACCAACACCTCAATATAGTGCTTGAAGATGCGGATGAAATATGCGGTAGTGAAACTAGGAAGTTAGGAACAGTCATAATACGTGGTGAGAATGTAATTTTGGTTTCACCAGCAGAGAAGGGGTGACTTAAGTGAAGGGCACTCCTTCAATGGGTAAGAGAAGTAAGGGCAAGACCCATATTAGGTGTAGGAGGTGCGGCCGCCACGCGTACAACGTAGCTAAAGGATATTGTGCTGCTTGCGGATTCGGCCGTTCGAAGCGCATCAGAAGGTACTCTTGGTCATCACGTAAAGTTAATAGAAAAAGAATAAGGTAGTGTATCATCCTCAATTAAGGTAGGAAAGTCCTCAACAGGGAGTAATCTTTAAGAATATTATACTAGGACATTAATACAGGTGGTGGGATAGTAAGTTGGTAATAAAGAGATTAGTTCTTGATGTGCTAAAGCCGCTGAAAGGTCCGTCAATTGTTGAACTAGCCCAATCACTAACAGAACTTGATGGAGTTAGGAGAGTATCTATTGTAGTAAATGAAATAGATGTAGAAACAATAACACTAACAATTACTGTTGAGGGCGCAAGTATAGACTTTGATGATATAAGAGAAGTTATTGAAAGACTAGGTGGCGTAATACACAGTGTTGACCAAGTAGTAGCTGAAGCTGAAATCCAAGAGGAGTAGGTAGGTCAGCCAGTGATTAGCTGAAGGCAAGGATTAGAATGAGGGTATTTTCAAATTGAGGGAATATAGGAATTGTTAATTGAGTTAATATTAGCCATACTGATTGCGAGGTTAATGGCGTTCATCTTAGATAGATTTGAAATACCTGCTATAACAGCTTACATAGTGACAGGAATAATTCTGGGGCCCTCAGTTCTCAACTTAATAAGTAGTGGTATGCCTGAGAATTTAGTTACGCTAACATTCTTCTTTCTACTTTTTTATACAGGGCTTAATGTGGACTTTAAAGGTATTAGGGAATACTTAGGGAAGTCCCTAATAATAACGTTCGGTGGGGCAGGGCTTACAATATTCTTAGCCGTAGTACTACTTACAACATATATGGGTTTAGGCGTTCTGCCCGCACTAGTAATAGCTATCGCCATCAGCAATACAGCAACAGAAATAGTTGTGGTAATGCTTGAGCACTCTTATGAGGTAAGTGATGAGTTTAGGAGGATTCTGGTAATGTCTTCATTTATAGATGACATTTTAGCAATATTGTTCATGTCATTACTCAGGGGCGCGATATTGGGTGAAATCGCTGATGTATTATTGGAATTAATTAAGCTCATGGGCTTCTTCATAATATCAATTGCTGTAACAGCCGTAGTGACGAAGTACGTGCCGCGTCTAATATATCCGCTAGTTGTTAATTGGGATCACCTCCTTTTCCTGTCATCAGCAATTTTCTTTGGTATGGTTTACGCTGCTCACGCACTAGGTATAAGCGAGATATTTGGCGCCTACATTGCTGGACTGATAATTGGTATGCTGAGGCTTGTCCACGACCCTACAGTAATGTATACTGTAAGAGTAGAGGAATTCGTCTTACGTATGTCTACAGTGCTTGAGTTCTTCATAATACCAATATTCTTCGTGTACATAGGATATAATACACTGGTAAATCAGCTTCTCAGTCCCCTATCATTGATTATACTAGCTATAGCATTTGCTGGAAAATTCATAGGTGTGGCACTGACGTCAGCCCCTTGGAGTAGGCCTGCGCAGTCTATAACGTTAGGGCTGGCAATGAATGTGCGGGGATCTATAGAGCCAGCAGTTGCTTTAGTAGCACTTGAACGTGGTATAATAAGCCAGGACCTATTTAGTGCTGTAGTGGCTGTTTCATTATTTACGTCAACAATAATACCAGTAATATTTAATTTAATAACTAAGCTAAGGAGGATCTGATTAGTAGCTTATATCACAGCGTACTTTTAAGGAAGTATGACCAAAAATTACCTGTGGTGCTTGTGGAGGGAGTAGAGAATGAAATTAGATGACATTATACTTGATATCCTGGCGAAGCGCTCATCAGCTATATTCACTAATAGGGAGGTGCTAAGACCTGACTACGTACCTGACTCACTACCCCATAGAGAAGAGCAAATTAAGGAGTTAACTAACATTTTAGCCCCATTACTTAATGAAGAAAGGCCAAGCAACGTATTTATTTATGGTCTGACAGGTACAGGTAAAACAGCAGTGACCAAGTATGTTATTAGGAAAGTCAATGAGTACGCTGGTAAGCTTAAAGGTGTTTCATTTATTTACACCTATATTAACTGCAGGCACGAGGACACCACTTACAGGGTACTAAGAAGTATTGCAGGCAGTCTCAAAATAAAGATACCGTTTACAGGTTTATCAACAGCTGAAGTATTTAGCAGAGTTGTTAAGGCAATAGAAAGTATAGGTAAGGTAATTGTAGTTATTTTAGATGAGGTAGACTTCCTCGTAAAGAAGCAAGGGGACGACTTACTATATAGATTAACTCGTGTAAATGACGAGCTGACTAAAGGGAAGGTAACTGTGATAGGCATAACAAATGATGTGAGATTTATGGAAAGGCTTGATCCGAGAGTTAAGTCGAGTTTAGGGGAAGTTGAGATTGTTTTTCCGCCGTATGATGCCATTCAGCTTAGCGATATCTTGAGAGAAAGGGCCAAGCTAGCATTTAGAGAGGGTGCCATTAAGGAAGGTGTAATAGAGTACTGTGCATCCATAGCAGCTAAAGAACACGGTGATGCGAGAAGGGCGCTGGACTTACTTAGGGTTGCTGGTGAGATAGCTGAGAGAGAAGGTGCTGGTGGAGTTACCGTAGAGCATGTTAGGAGGGCGCGTGAGGAACTTGAGAGGGACATGGTGGTTGATGTGATAAAAACGATGCCTTATCATGGCAAGGTAATACTATTAACTCTTGCCATGAGTGACGGGAAAATTGAGAGTACTGGAGAGTTGTACATTAAGTATAGGGAGCTGTGCAGGAGAGTGGGTCTTGAGCCTGTGACACAAAGGAGAGTTAGTGACTTAATAAGTGAGTTAGATATGCTGGGAATAATTAATGCTAGAATAATTAATAGAGGGCGGTATGGTAAGACAAGGCAGGTTTCATTGACTGTTTCACCACAAACAGTGTTAAAGGCACTATCAGGTGACTTAAGGCTTGAAGAATTCGTTAAAAAGTATTGGAATAGATGATGGATACTTCCCGATAAAGTACAAAGGCCTAAGAAAGAGAACACTAATAGCAGCAGTGCTGTGCATAAATCATGATGTAGAAAACCTAGTCTTAGAACCAGTAACCGTAGATGGACTAGATGGCACTGAGTCGGCTGTGAGAGCTGTCAGAAGAATTGGTGTAGCTGATGTAATATTTCAGGATGGCGTAACAATTGCTGGCTTCAATGTAATAGATCCTGAAGAACTAAGTGCTATGACAGGGATACCTGTAACAGTAATTTTTAAGCATGACTTAAATTTAGAGAAAATATATAGCGCGCTCAAAAAACACTTTAATGACTGGCGCGAGAGATACGAAGTAATATCTAGGACATACAGCAAGTCGATTAAGGTGCCAACACCATGGAGAGATATAAGAATATCAACAGTCAATATTGAGGTAAATAAGGCACTAAGTTACATAATTAAGCTTCAGACAGTTTCACCTTTGCCAGAGCCTCTCAGACTGGCAGATATAGTGGCCTCAGGCCTCACGAAAAATACAGTACTACTTAAAATAATTAATGAGGAAACCTAAAGATGAAGAATTCTAAAACAACCTACCTCTCACAATCACATGTGCAGTCCTCAACAACGCAGTCGCCCTCACCTTCCTCTAAGCACATAATAGCTAAATCCTCAGCTTTTTCCTCATCCATAGCTTCCACAGTCACGTAGCACTTACAAGTGCAAGTGTACTCTTCACTCATTTATACACCTCACATATTTTAGTAAATTTAAATAAATTAACTTTAAG
>CAYZJX010000106.1:0-4473 GCA_964479035.1 uncultured Desulfurococcaceae archaeon | reverse complement strand
CCAGCCAGCTCCGGGCCCGGCCACACTATATTCTTTTGAGAGTTTATAATGGATTAGATTAAAGATTTAAAACTCTCCTTAAACTTAGGTGTTATTGGGCCGGTAGCTCAGCTCGGAAGAGCGCTCGGCTTGCACCCGAGAGGTCCCGGGTTCAAATCCCGGCCGGTCCACCACAACACTGGGGTCTTTATTTTTCTCCCTGTATTTGCTGGGTTGGCAGTAATTGCAAGAGTTTACGTACTTTTAACATATATTTAAGCTTAGAGTTTCTTGGGGGTGATAATTGGACATAGTTGCGGTTATAGTTATTAGTGGGGTTACTGTTGGGTTTGCTCTGCTGCTGTTTGTATCTATACTATTTAAGAGTGCTCACTCTATGGTTGCTGAAGTTAGTGGTGTTAGTGCGGTTAGGAGTGAGGGGGGAGATGCTTCTAGTGAGGTAACTGCTGTAAAGTCTGTGGGTGCAACTGAAGCGGTACGTGAAGAGAGTAAAGTAACTCAAGTGCGAAGGCCGGAAGCCGAGGATAAGAAGGTAGCTGAGAAGGTAAGTTCTGTTGATGCTAAAATACTTGAGCTAAGGAAGAAGGGCTTAAGTATTAAGAAGATAGCTAAGGAGGTAGGATTATCCCCCTCTACAGTGTACAGGAGGTTGAAGAAGCTAACATCAAGAAGGTAAAGCTGTGCTCATATCTTATGGAGCATAAATAAATTAAGTAACTACATTTCTTTTCTAAAACACACTCTTAAGTTTGGTCTCAAGCATAATTTCTTTACTTTAAAATATAGTATTTCTCGGTGACTTAATTTGAAGAAATTAAAGTCAGCTTCTGCACCTGAGGATGAGAGTGGTAGGCAATATCACATATTCCTGAGGCCTGGGGACGTACCAAGGTATGTTCTACTACCTGGGGATCCTGGTAGGGTGCCGCTAATAGCAAAGTACTGGGATGAGTTCAAGGAGTTAGCTAGGCACAGGGAGTACGTTACTTACGTAGGTAGGTATAAGGGGGTGGAGCTAGCAGCTACATCAACAGGTATTGGCGGCCCTGCTACAGCCATAGCTATTGAAGAACTTCTGCGTGTCGGTGCAGACACATTCATACGTGTAGGTACTACAGGAGCTCTTCAAAAACACATAGGGTTAGGTGATGTGGTAATAAGTACCGCGACTGTCAGGTACGATGGAACAAGCAAGATATATGTAAGCACAGAATATCCTGCAGTAGCTGATTTAGAAGTTACTCTAGCACTAATTGAGGCAGCAGAAGAACTAGGTATTAAGTATCACGTAGGAATAACAGCCAGCAGCGACAGCTTCTACGTAGGTCAGGGGAGGCCAGGCTTTAAGAACTACATGCCTGAGGAGTGGGAAGGTATTGACAGGAAGTTAAGGGTAATTAATGTACTTAACTTTGAGATGGAGTCAGCTACACTCTTTACACTAGCGAACATATATGGTGCTAGGGCAGGTACGGTTTGTGCTGCAATAGCTAATCGAGTAACAAATGAATTCATTCCTAACATAGGTGTTGAGGACGCCATTAAGGTAGCTAATGAGGCAGTGAAAATACTTAGTGAGTGGGACTCCATAAAGGAGGAAGAAGGAATTAAAGGCCCGTCAATGAGGGTTATTAAGGAGTACTTAATTAGGAAGTTGCGTAGGTACTGAGGGTATAGTTAAGTATTTCAGCTTAGTTAGTGATGAAGTGAAGGAGGCAAGTCATGGTTAAGATTCTAATTAAGGATGCCACAATACTCACACTCTCGAGCAGGCAAGATCTACTAATAGATAGGGGATATGTATTCGTAAAAGACGGTGTAGTAGCTGGTGTGGGTAAGGGGGACCCCCCAGAAGATCTCCAGTATCCTGAACTCTTAATTAATGGGAAGGGCAGGTTGGTAATGCCGGGACTTTCCTCAGCTATAACGTCAGTTACGCTGTATCCTTTGAGGTACCGGTTAGAGGGGATATTATGGGGTGAGGTCAGTGACTACCTCTCAGTACTTACACGGACAGACGTCTACTACTTAGCAGCACTAACTTTTGTTGAGCTAGCTACCAGAGGTGTTTCATCAGTAATGGTTACTGACATATACCTCGATAGCGTGGCTAGAGCAGCTAATGACGTAGGCATCTACGCGACACTGGCAGTGCCGTTTAACTGCGGTATAAGAGACTTTAATCCTGAGAATGAGTTGAGGTTACTCATTAATAGGTGGCATGGCAGGGTGGAAGGCGTTAATGCAGCAGTACTTACTTGCCGTGAAGATAATGAGGAAGTCTACTCGCTAGCTAAGGAGCTGGGTATTAGGGTGTTTGTGCTGAGGCCCTCATCTACTAATGTTATGAAGTACGGTAATATTGTCTGCATAAACCCGGTTAAGGGAGGAGGCGTAGGTGTTGTGAGGTTTGGTGATGACTTAAGCAAGTGGGGCCCTGACGAAGGCTTAGGAGTGGGTGTTAGGCCATCCTATAGCATGCTCGATGTTGTTAGGGAGGTAGCGTGGCGCAGTAGTAAGCACCCGATTGACGTGCTAGCAGCATCTACATTAATAAATACATCACTAATAGGGTTCAATAATATAGGTGCTCTTGATGTAGGTTCTAAAGCAAATATAGTAATGTTCAACATGTCAGAACCTCCCGGGTGGCCAATACCATCCAGTATTAACTCGGTAGTTAAGGCTGTTGTAGAAGGTGACTTGAGGGTGGAATCACTAATTGTTAATGATGACGTAGTTGTCGATGCTGGAGAGACGTTGAATGTTGGTGCGGACTTAATTAAAAAAGCTGTGAGTAGGCTTGAGCCAATAATTAAAAAGTACTACACTTTAGGGAATTGAGTTTCGTGCTGGGTTGCCCTACTCCTCAGCTTCTTTTGCTTCAGCTCTTTCTGGTATACCTACGGCCCTCTTCTTAATGTAATCTATGATGTGCTCGGCCTCCTCCCTGCTGACGTACCTGGCGTTCCTCGTGAATTCCTCAATATTTTCTCTTAAGGCTTCATCAATGCTTCTTCCTTCAGTCATTATCTTTAATTTCTCAACTATGATTGGGTTAGGCTCAAGTGCGGCACCCTTCTTAACATAGGCTATTTCCTCATTAATTGGGACTACCTCGAAGGCTCCTACCTCCCTTTCATCTAGTTTCATGACGTAGAGTAGGTCACCGTCCTCTGTCTCACCTATTTTCTCGAATGTATACTGGACGGCTGCCTCCATAATAGTTGCTGCCTTCTCGATAACACCCTTAACAACGCTTTCAACCTCTTCATCAGGTACTCTCTTAAATACCTCAATTTTCAGTGTATCAAATTTCCACTCAATAGCTCCTGGCTTTACATCATAATCTATAGTCACTCTAACAACATCACCTTTATCTACCCTCAACTCATCTACGAAGATTCTGTAGAGTACTTTATTTAGCTGTGCTACATAGTAAGCAACTTCATTAGCTTTTATGACTCCGTCCTTAATAGCGCTCTTTAACTGTGCGAATGCAGTTCTCCTTAACTTATCAGCGTAAGCGCCAGCAATAACTAAGCCAGAACGCAGAGTCGGCATTTAACCACCGTGAATATACTCAAATTACTGAGAAATAAATATTCTCATGGTAGTGACTGAGGTTGGGTAGGGGGAGGCTACTTAGGGAGATAGCCAGAGAGGTCTTTGGTGAGGGTGTAGCCAGTAAGGTCTGGGGGAGAATTGAAGTAATTGGTGACTTAGCAGTTATTAGAAAGCCTCCTGACTTGGACTTAAGTGTCTTAAGAGTGCTGGCTCAGGAGCTCATGAAGAGGTTAAAGTACGTTAGGTCTGTGTGGGCAGCTGTAACACCTATTGAGGGAGCCTACCGAGTTAGGAGGTACGTATATTTAGCTGGTGAGCCGAGGTCCATAACGCTGTACAAGGAGCACGGCTGCGTATTTAAGATAGACATAACCAAGGTGTACATATCACCAGCACTCAACTACGAACATATCAGAATAGCTAAGCAGGTTCAGGAAGGAGAATTCGTAATAAACATGTTTGCAGGAGCTGGACTATTCTCAATAATAATAGCTAAACACGCAAAACCAAAGAAAGTCATATCAATAGACATAAACCCCTACGCCTACGAGCTAATGAAGGAAAACATCAAACTAAACAAAGTAGAAGAAATAGTAGAGCCAGTACTAGGTGACGCAGGCGAAGTAGTACTCAAATACAAGGAAACAGCAGACAGAATCCTAATGCCACTACCAGAACTAGCATACAAGTACATACCCAGAGCACTATACGCACTCAAAAAAGAAGGAACAATCCACATATACGACTTCATATCAGCAGAAAAAGAAGAAGAAGCAATAAACCAAGCAAAAACAAAATACACAACAAAACTAAAAGAACTAAAAGCACAACCCACAATAACACACGCAAGAACAGTCAGATCAGTAGGACCAAAATATTACCAAATAACCCTAGACATAAAAATTA